>CAYMQR010000001.1:0-14078 GCA_964392195.1 uncultured bacterium
CGTTGCCGCTGTGCATCGACCTCGTGGTGGCGACCCCTACGGAGGTCTCCGGGTAACTCTTTTTGCTCGCCGCGCGGGGTGGGGGGGGCGCGGCGCCGCCGGCTCCCGCCGCGCCGGTCGCGCTGACCACCGCCACCTACCGGGACGTGACGGCGCGCGTCGCGCCCGCCGTGGTCAACGTCTTCACCCAGACCACCGTGATCGGCGGGCTCTACTCGGACCCGCTCGGCGTGTTCCCGTTCAAGGTTGGCATCCCCATCCCGCACCGCGGCAGCAACCTGGGCAGCGGGTTCATGATCGGCGACGGGTACGTGATCACCAGCCGGCGCGTGATCGGCGCGGCGCAGTCGATCGAGATCCAGATTCCCGGCATCGCCCGCTCGTTCCGGGCGCAGGTGATGGGCGCGGTGCCGTCGAGCGGCGTGGCGGTGCTCAAGATCGACCTCGCCGGCGCCAAGGTCGAGACGCTGGCGCTCGGCAACAGCGCCGCGACCCCGATCGGCGAGCCGGTGCTCGCGGTCGGCAACCCGTTCGGGACTGGTCCGACCGCTCGCGAGGGGATCGTGTCGTTCCGCGTGAAGCGGCTGCCGCTCGGCGGCGAAGGCGCGGCCGATGGCGTCGAGTTCTTCCAGACCACGGCCCGCAGCCAGGCCGGCGACGCGGGTGGCCCGCTCGTCGACCTCGACGGCGCGGTGCTCGGCATGACGGTCTTCCCGGAGGCCGAGGGCAGCCCCAACCCGTCCGCGGCGGTCGACGCCGGCTACGCGGTGCCGATCGACGTCGTGAAGTCGTCGGTGGCGCAGATCCTCAGCCGTCCGCGGGTGCCGATTCCCCCGCTGCCGTAGTTTCTCGGGGGGCTACGTCCCCCCGCTCACTTGAGCGGCTGACCCTCGATCGAGGTCTGCGGCGACACCGGCGCGGTCACGGGCGGCGGCGGTGGGGGTGGCGGAGGCGGCTCGGGCGCCTCGAACACGGTGCCCTGCACCTCGCGTAGCACCGGGATCGACGTCACCCGGCCGCCGCGCTCCGAGAGCCGGGCGCGCATCTCGAGGACCTTGCCGCGGTACGGAAAGTCGATGCGGAGCGTGCCCTCGACGTCTCCCTCGAGGATCGTGCGGCCGACCTGCGCGGGGCGGTTGGGACACTCCTCGAGCGGCGAGCGGAACGCGCGGTGGACCGGCGGGATGACCACCTGCTCCTGGCCCGAGTCGGTCTGGAACACGACCGCGCCCGGATAGGTGGTGGCGAGCTGGCGGCGCTGGTCCTGGTAGATCGAGTCGATGAGCTTGAGGGTCTCGTTGCGGGTGGTCGGGTCGACCACCTCGTACGCTTTGCCCGCGATCACGTCGACGTCGAACAGGCTCATGAAGCAGTCCTGTCGGGACTCCCGGAGCGTCGCGGCGTAGGTCTGGGCGAGCGAGTAGGTGCCCCAGCTCGCCGAGCCGCTGCGGAACGCCTTGCCGGCCTCGGAGAGCGGGTTCTGGTAGGAGCAGCCCGCGGCCAGCCCGAACGCGACGGCGACTCCCACCACGCACCGCAGCGTCGCGGGGCGAGGCCGGCTCCCTCCGGGGAGCGTCGGGAAGGATGGTCGGGTTCGGTTCACGATGTCTCCTCCACGCCGCTCGGCTCCGCTCGCGGCCGGCCGGGATTGTGTCAAGGATTCGAGCGCGGAGCTACCGCGCCGCGCCGGGTGGCTCGAGCGGCACGAAGAAGTCGCAGCGCCCCACGGGCTGCGGCGGGTATTTCATCGGCGCGATCGGACACTGGATGAACACCGAGGTCCTGGTGCGCACGTAGCGCGGCGGGGCCGCGCAGCGGTGGCACAGGCTGCGCGGATGCGGCAGCGCCTCGGGCGGGACGTCGCTCGGATCGCCGGTCATGGGGATGAGAAGGGACGAGTCCGGCGGCGCGCCACGACGAAGGCGAGCAGGCCGAGCCAGCTCGCCGCGCTCGACGCGGCCCCCGCCACGACTTCCCCCGGAACATAGCGGATCTCGACGTGGTGATCGCCGGGGGGCACCGCCACGGCGAGGGTGACGCCGTTCGCGACCGCGGGACGCACCCGCGCGCCGTCGATGGCGACGCGCCAGCCGCGCGCCGCGCGCTCGCCGGTGACCAGCACCGCCGCCGCGGCGCACGAGGTGTCGAGGTCCACCGCGCCGGGCACCCAGGCGCGCCTCACCGGCGCGCACGCTGGGTGCTCGTCGCCGCCCGGCAGCGGAGCTTCGCCGTCCGCCTCGAGCACCGGCGACGCGAGCGGCGACGACGGCTCGTCGAGGAGCCGTGCGAGCGCCTCGCCGGGCGAGCTCGCGACGCGCCAGCTCGACGCGAGGAAGGCCCGCGGCGGGCGCGGCGAGCGCTCCCAGATCGCGACGCGCGCGTCCTCGGCCTCGTCACCGGTGCCGTCGCGCATCGGCCGGCGATACGCGCCTCCCTCGACGGGCACGTCCGCCACCACCGTGGTGACGCCGAGCACGTCGAGGACACGCACGTCGGTGCTCTCCGCGGCGAGCGTGACCGGAGGTGGGCCCGAGGTGGTCGCTGCCTTGCTCGCCGCGAGCCGCCGCACCCAGTCGAGCTCCACCGCCGTGAGCCGCGCCGCGAGCGCCGCGACCCGCGCGAGCGGCAGCTTCGAGTCGATCGCGACGTCCTCGTAGCCCACCACCAGCCCGCCGTTTCGCCGCAGCACCCAGTCGCGCGCCCGGCGCGTGTGCTCGAGCCCCAGCACGCGGCCGGCGCCCGCTGGCGGGAGCGCGTCGGCGAGGCGCGCGCGATCGAAATAGCCGTCGAGGTCGAAGGGCGCGCCGCGAGCGGCCGCCGCGGGCACGGCGAAGTGGACGAGCTCGGCGACGAGCGTGACCGCGATCGCGAGCGCCGCGCGCCGCGGCCACGAGCTCGCAAGCGACACGACGGCGAGCGCCGCCAGCGACCACGGCGCGCTCGCGCGGACGAGGTCGGTGAGCCGCTCGCCCTCGGCGTAGCGGTCGCCCGGCACCCACGCAACGGTCACGGCCACGAGCAGCGCGAGCAACGCCGCCGCGAGCCTGATCCAGCGCAAGTCGACGCCGCGGTCCGCCCCGGTGGCGAGGAAGGCCTCGACGCCGTGCGCGGCGAGCAGCGCGAGCGCGAGCGCGGCCGGGATCAGGAAGAAGTAGAAGTAGGAGAAGATCTCGAGCGGCGGCGCGAGCGCCCGCAGCAGCCGCCACAGCGGTGTGGCGTCGCCGAGCGCGAGCACCCCGCAGCCCGCCACCATCACCCAGAGCTCGAGACGCGTACGTCCCGCGGCGCGCCGCCGCGGGATCGCGAGGGCCACGAACGGCAGCAGCGCCACGCCCAAGAAGAGATGCCCCTTGCCGCTCGCGTCGATGCGCGCGAACAGGAACTGTCCGAGCCGCCACGGCTCGCCGAGATACGCGTATTCCATGCTGATCTCCCGGCCCCCGCTCAGGCTGCTGTCGAGACCGCTCGCGACCAGCGGCGCGAGCTGGACCGCGGCGAGCACGACACCGAGCGCTTCACTCGCCGCCAGCAGCACCGCGGCGCGAAGCAGCCCTCCCCGGCCGCCGCGAGCGGAGCCGAGCGCCAGCGCATAGAAGGCCGCGCCGAAGAGCACCGCGCCCGACGCCACGAGATGCCCGCCGAGGTGCATGAGGCCGAGGCACGCGCCGGCGCCCGCCACGGCGCTCGGCCACGGCACCGCGCCGCGGATCCCGCGGTCGAGACAGAGCAGGATCCACGGCAGGTACGAAGCCGCGACGGCTTCCGGCAGGTAGCCGAGACGAACGAGATCGGCGAGCGGCGCGCCGGCGCCGACCGCGAGCGCCGCCAGCCAGGCCGCCAGCGGCCGTATGCCACGGACGCGGGCGAGGGCGTACGAGCCGAGGGCGAACGAGCACAGGTGGACCAGGAAACCGAGATCGAGCGCTCGTCCCGCCGGTAGCGCAAAGAGCACGACCGCCGGATAGATCGGCCCCATCCACGGCGGCTGGGCCAGGAACGGCGCGCCGCCATCGTGGTAGGGGTTCCACGCCGGGAAGCGGCCGGCCGCGAGCTCGCGAAACAGCAGCGCCGCGTGGGGGACGGCGTACTCGAGGGCGTCGGCCCCGAACTCCCATGCCGTTCCGAGGACGAGCCGCCGATACAGCGCGGCGATCGCGAGCACCAGCCCGGCCGCCGCCCATCCGTCGCGACGCCGCTCGCCAGCGCTCACCACGCCCGCCTCGAGCGCGGCCAGGCCGCGGCCGCGATCGCGAGCAGCGCCGTGACGGCGGAGAGCGCGAACGGCCAGCGCGGCGGGCGGTACCACACGTCGACGCGGTGGCGCCCCGCGGGCACGTCCACCGTGAACGCCGGCCGCCCGCCGGCGTCGGGGACCACGTCGAGCTCGCGAGCGCCCGCGGAACCCGGGTCGAGGGTGGCTCGCCAGCCGTCGAGGGGGTTCTGGCGGACCAGCACCCGGGTGGCGTGGCTGGCCTGGACCTCGAACGAGACCCGCCCTGCGCCGATCGGCGACGAGGTCGCCACCGCGCCCGACGGGTCGCCGCCCGCCGCGTCGAGGGCCACCGGCGCGGGGCCGACCCGCGAGTGGAGGTGCACCCGTCCGGACGCGTCGGTGGCGTCGACCTCGAACGCGCTCGCGCCAGGACCGGCGAGCGGCAGATCGGTCACGATGCGATCGACGCCGAGGCCGTCGAGGACCGCGAGGCGCGCGTCGTCGATCTCGAGCGCGGCTCCTCCCGGCCGGTCTCCGCGGTCGCTCGCGGCGAGCGCGGTCTCCCACTCGACGTCCGCGCCGAGCGGCGCGACGAAGTCGCGGTAGGTCCGCACCCCGACCCGCGACGAGCGCGCGATCTCGTCGTAGCCCAGCACCAGGCCGCCGTTGCGGCGCAGCAGCCACTCGCCAACCGGGCGGGTCCGCTCGACGTGCCAGATCCGCCCCTTCGTTCCGGGCGCCACGAGCTCGCGGACCAGCGGGTCGTCGGCGTGGAAATAGGCGGCCGTGTCGTAGCGCGGCTTGTCGGCCCGCGCGCTCACCCGGTAGCCAACGAGCTCGGCGATCACCACCAGCGAAACGAGCCCGAGCCAGCGGGAACGCTCCACCCGGCCCAGCGCGTGGAGCGCGGTCACGGCGAAGAGCGCGGATGCGGCGAGCGCCGCTGGAGCGGCGCTGCGCGCGATCCCGCCGTGGTCGAGGGGATCCGCGGCGAGCTCGGCGCGCACGCCGAAGACCGCGCCGACCGCGAGCAGCGCCGCCACCGCCAGCGCGGCCAGCGTCCGGCGCGCCGCGCGGCGATCGAGCGACGCGTCGAGGCCCGCCGCCGCGAGGCACGCGAGCCCCACGTGGATCCCCGGCGCGAAGAAGTAGGAATAGGAGATCATGCCGAGCGGCGGGGCGAGCGCGACGGCCCAGCCGAAGAAGGGCGCGTGCGGACCGAACGAGAGCAGCCCGAAGGCGGTCGCGAGCGCGACGCCCGGGACCGCGTCGGCGATGGTCGGCGCCACCGAGCTCGCGCCGGACACCTCGCGGGTGCGGCGGCTCGCGACCGCGGCGAGGCCGGCGGCGGCGAGCAGGATCGTCGTCACGCCGACGAAGTCGCGCCCCTTGTGGCCGGCCTCCCACGCCGGCAGCAGGTAGCCGACCTTGCGCCACGGGCTCGCCATCTCCCGATCCCAGGGCTTCCACTCGCGCTGCGTTGCGAGCGTGCCGTCGCTCGCCACCGCGCGCAGCGGCACGAGCTGCGCCGCGGCGACACCGAGCGCGCCGAGGGCGATCGCGCCCGCCACCGCCGCCGAGCGGATGCCGGCCCGGGCGCGCGAGCCGGAGCGCTCGTCGCGACCACCGGTGACCAGGTCCACCGCGACCGCCGCGCCGCTCCAGATCGCGAACGCGAGCGCACCCTGGAGAGCGCTGACCGGGTGGCCGCCGAGGAACGAGAGTCCGAGAGCGAGCGCGCCGAGCGCCGCGGACCGCGCCGCGGATGCGCCGCGGCGCGCGCGCTCGAGTGCGGCGATCGGCCACGCGACCCAGCTCAGCGCCACCAGGTGATGGAGGTAACCCCGGTTCCAGGTCACGGCGACGTCGCTCGACAGGCCGAGCACCGCCGCCACCAGCCACGCGCTCGGTGCGCTCGCACCGAGCGTGCGGAGCAGCACCGCGATCCCGCCCGCGTAGATCAGCGCATGGAGCGCGTAGCCCGCGCTCAGCGCGCAGCCGTCGGGCAGCACCGCGAAGAGCGCGAGCCCCGGATAGAGCGGCCCCATCCACGGCTGCTGCGCCAGCAGCGGCATTCCTCCGTCGGTCGCCGGGTTCCACAGCGGCACACGCCCGTGCGCGAGCTCGCCGAGGACGAAGCGCGAGAACGGGATCGCGTACTCGAGGTCGTCGTCGCCGAAGCGCGCGCTCGGCGCGCGCAGGAACGGCCACGTCACAGCCAGCGCCAGCGCAAAGGCCCAGACCCACGCGCGTGGCGGCTTGGGGGTCATCGGCGGGCGAGCTCGAGGTTCAGCCGTACGGCGCGAGGTAGGCCGGCGCGGGCGGCCGCAACGCGCTCGCGGGCGCCCCACGCCGCGCGACCCGGTAGCGCACGCGGTTGAGGATCGTCGAGCGCAGGATGTAGCCGAGCTGCGCCGCGGCGAGCATCAGCCAGCGCGGGTTCTTGCGCAGCGCGTGGAGCAGGTTCTGCGCGAGCAACGCGGGCGACGAGTAGACGCGCCTGTAGGCCTGGTTGACCTGCGCATCGAGGACCTCGCCGGGGATCGACGAGGGTGGCCGGTCGCCGAGGGTCTGACCGAGCTCGGACTCCTCGAGCACCGTGAGCGGGAAGAACACCGTGTAGTGCGGCCGTACCCGCTCGGCCCACGCCACCGCGCCCTGCATGTTCGCGATGCTCTCGCCCGGCAGCCCGAAGATGAAGTGGACGGCGACGGTGAGACCGAGCTTCTTCGCCACCCGCACGTTCTCCGCGAGCTCGGCGGGCTCCTCGGCGCTGCGGTGGATGGTGCGCAGGACCTGGGGGTCGACCGCCTGCAGGCCGAAGCTCAGCAGATCGCAGCCCGCCTCCCGGAAGCGGCGCAGCTTCTCCTCGCGGCGGCGGCGGAAGTTGTAGGGATGCACGAGGCACGACCACCTCAGGTCGAGGCGGCGCTCGGCGAGCGCGCCGAGGAAGCGCTCCTCCCAGTCGGGGTTGACCGCGAACTGGTCGTCCTTGAAGCCCACGTAGCGGACGCCGTAGCGCTCGTGGAGGTCCTCGAGCTCGGCCAGCACGTTGGCCGGCGAGCGGTAACGCAGCCGGTGGCCCCAGATCGCCGGCGAGTCGCAGAACGAACACCGGTACGGACAACCGCGCGAGGCCATCGTGGTGGCGTACGGCAGGCGCATGCCGATGACGTGGTGGTCGTGGTAGGCGCCCACCGGCAGCGCGTCACGGTCCGCGAACGGCAGCGCATCGAGGTCCGAGATCGGCGCGCGCTCGGCGGTCGCGACCGGCCCCGCGTCGCCCGCGAGGAAGAGGCCCGCGACCGACGCCAGGTTCGCGTCCTCCTCGAACGCGCTCGCCAGCTCGAGGATGGTCTCCTCGCCCTCGCCGATCGCCACGGCGCGCGCGCCCGCCGCGAGGTAGAGATCGGCGCGGCAGCGATCGGGCCCGCCCACCACCACCGGCACGTCCGGGACCTCGCGGACCAGGGCACGCAGCGCCTCGCACACCACGCCCCGCTGGGTCACGGTCGAGTAGAGGCCCACGAAGAGCGGCTTCGCGTCACGCACGCCCGCGACGAAGCGGCGCACGTCGAAGCCGTGCACGCTCTGGTCGAGCACCCGGTACGGCCGTCCGGCGCGCTTCAGCACTGCCGCGAGCGACAGCAGCCCGAGGTGCGGGAGCCGCTTCATGCGGTACTCCCACGTGCCGCTCGGCATGTAGGCGCCGTCCTGAGCGGCGAACGAGACGAGATGGATCGGTCGGGTCACTGACCGGGCGTGAGGCCGATTCCGAGCGGAGGGAGGGGCGGCATGCGCGCTCGCACACCGCGAATCGAAGCTACCACGGTGCCGGAAACCCGACCAACCGCGCGCCCGCGCGGCGGCTCGAGGCGCGCCTCACGGCGCGCCGGGCGTTTCGGGAAGCGGCGGCAGGTGCCGCGGCGGCGCCCACTCGCGCCACCACGCGGCGAAGTCCTCGGGGAAGTCGGCGGTGCCGACGCCGTCGCGGGTCCAGTAGTGGATCGCCACGGCGGCGCCGACGGTGGTCACGATCGCCGAGTCCGGGTACTCGTCCGGGGCGAGCGGCTGCCCCTCGAACGGCGGCGGCGTCCCCTGCGAGTAGCCGAAGAACGCGCCGCGCCGGACCGCGAAGTGGATGGGGCGGGGGTCGGCGAAGGCGGACCCCGCGGCGCACACGAAGTCCGACGGCGTGTAGATCACACCGGCGCCGAAGTGATCCCACGCGACCCACGCGTCGTTGCGATCGACGCTGCCGATGCGCTCGAGGATCGGCTTCACGATGCGGTGCGGCTCGTACCACGCGAGCACGCCGCCGTTCGCGTCGAGCGGACGGCCGAGCTTCGCCGACACCCAGCGGTTCACCTCGCCGACGGCGGCGCCGAGCCCCGCGCTCCGATCGAACGGCTCGCCGCGGATCCGCCCCAGACCGTCGAGGGCGCGCGCGACGGTGTCCGCGTCGCGCTCCGGGTCCATGCAGTTCGCGAGGTGCGTGAGCTCGAGGATCGAGGCCTCGGAAGGATCGCGCGCCAGCAGCGTCAGACCGATCCCGCGCAACGCCGGCATGCCGGTGAGCGGATCGATGATGGCGCGGCCGACACGCCCGGCTACGTGGGAGGAGAGCGCGAGCGCGGCCCCGCCCGCCACCAGCAGCACCAAGGGAAGCGCGCGCACCAGCCGCCACCCGAGGCGCTGCTCAGGCGCCGGCGGGAGCAGCTCGCCCACCCCGAGGGCCGGCTCGTGCTCGGGGTCCGCGCCGCCGTCCTCGACGAGCGGCGCGACGATCTCGTCGCTCGCGAGCGCGGGCTGCTCGGCGACCGGCGCGCCCAGGAACGAGGCGAGCTCCCGCGCGTGATCACGGGCGACCTCGACGCTGGCACCCGAGCCGAGCTGCCGCTCGTCGCCCTCGCGTCCGCGCACCTCGACCACCCACGGGCCGCGATCGGCGGCGGAAGGCGCGGCGGTCTTGGCCCAGCCCACTCGCGGCGCATCCGGCCACTCCTCGTCCTTGCGGAACAGCACGAGAGGACCGAGCGCGCGAAAACGGCTCCAGCGCCTCTCGGCGCGATCGATCGCGATCACCGCCGGGGCAGCCAGCAAGGCGCCCGCGAGCGTCAGCACTCCGCCGAGGATGACGCCGGCCCAGGCGATGGTGCGGCCCTGCATCCACAGCAGGGTGAGCCCGAAGGCCATGAGCGGGACGCCGAGCGGCGCCTGGCGGCTCGGGGTCGCGATCCGGAAGGTTTCCCCCGCTCCACCGGCCACCGCGAACCCGTGCGTGCGTCCGAGCAGCACGCCCAGCAGCACCGTGAGGATCGCCGGCAGGCCCCAGAGCCAGGCGAGGGACCGCAGCGCGCGGCGCTCGTAGGCCGCGACGTCGTCGACGTCGCCCCACCGCACCCGCAGCGTCTCGTAGTTGATGCCGTTCGCCGGCATCGCCGGGTTGAACCACACCCCCACGCGCGAGCCTTCGGGGTAGCGAGCGATCGAGCCCTTGTCGATGCCCAGCTCCTGCTCGGTGCCGTCGATGGTGCCCTCGAGCGCGCAGTATTCGGCGGAGGTTCCCGTGCGATGCCCGTCGGCGTCGTATTCGGGCTGTCCACCGACGCACACGGACCCGGTGACGACGAGCTCGGCGCGCCGGTAGCCCGCGGCGTTCCGCACCACCTGCGAGCGGTTCCACATCGTCGGCCCGACGACGAAGCCGCCGAGCAGAAGCACCACCAGCACCACCTTGACCTGGACACGCGCGCTCACCGGCGTTCCCCCGATCCGCGCGTGTCGTGCGCCACGGCGATCACACCCGCACGCAACGCACGCCGTTCTTCTCCATCTCGACGACGCACAGGTTGCATGGCACGCAGCGAGATTCGGTCGCGAGGCCCGCCTCCATGCGCCGCGGCAGGTCGGGCTCGGCGATCAGCGCGCGGCCCATCGACACCAGCTCGAACCCGGCGCTCATGGCCTGCTCGATGCCGGCGAGCGTCTTGACGCCTCCGAGGAGCGCGACCGGGATCTTCACCGCGTCGCGGACGCGCTTCGCGCCCTCGAAGAAGAAGTTCTCGGTGAAGGGGTACTCCTTCACGACGATCCGGCCGAAGAGCTTGAGGCCGATGCGGCGCATCGCGCCCGGCTGGATCTCGACCATCTCGTTCACCGGCACCGTCCCGCGCAGCATGTAGAAGGGGGTACGGCTCACGAATCCACCGCTCGGCACCAGCCCGTCCGCGCCGGCGGCCTCGAGGGCGCGCGCGACCTGCACCGCGTCGTCGTGAGTGACGCCGCCGGGGAAGCCGTCGTCGAGGTTCATCTTGGCGACCACCGCCGCGCGCCCCGCCACAGCCTCGCGGACCCGGGACACGACCTCGCACGGCAGACGGACCCGGTTCTCGAGCGAGCCGCCCCATCGATCGCGGCGGCGGTTGGTGAACGGGCTCACGAACTGGCTGAGCAGGTAGCCGTGCCCGACGTGGACCTCGAGGCAGTCGAAGCCAGCCTCGACGGCGAGCTTCGCCGCGCTCGCGAAGTCCTCGATCATGCGCCGGATGTCGTCCTCCGACATCTCGCGGCACACGCTCATCCCGTACAGGTTGAGCGCCCGCGAGGCGCCCATCGGGCGGCCGCCGATCACGTTCTTGTCCGCGAAGTAGCCGGCGTGGCCCAGCTGGATCGCCGCCGCCGCGCCCTCGGCATGGACCGCGTCGGTGAGCTTGCGGAGCGGCTCGACGATCTCGCGCCGCATCCACAGCTGGTGCTCGAAGGTCAGCCCGTGACGCGCGACCGAGCAATACGCCACGGTGGTCATCGCGGTGCCACCGGCGGCGATCCCGCGGTGGTGCTCCACCAGCGCGGGCGACGGCACGCCGCTCGGAGACATGCCCTCGAACGTCGCGGTCTTCACGAACCGGTTGCGGAGCGCGAGGGGGCCCAGTCGGGTGGGCGTGAAGGCGCGCGCGGCGGCTTGGCTGAGCATGGCGCAATGCTGCCACGCGCGCGGGGACGAGGCGAGTGCGCGCCGCCCCCCGCCACGCGGCGGCTTTCGGGTGCCGCCAGGCTCGGCGCGGTGATATGTATTCGGGCTTGCCCGGCGCCCACACGCGCGCCGCGGTCCGCACGCCGCGAAGGATCGAGCGATGAACTACCAGACCATCCTCTACCAGGTCTCCGACCACGTGGGCACCATCACGTTGAACCGTCCCGAGACCCGCAACGCCATCAGCCCGTTGATGATCAACGAGATCATCCACGCGCTCGAGAGGGCGCGCGCGGACGACGCGGTGCGGGTGATCGTCGTGACCGGCGCCGGTAAGGGCTTCAGCGCCGGCGGCGACCTCGGAATGATGGGCGGTGGCGCCGCCGCGAGCGGCGACGAGACGGTCGAGATCAAGTACGGGTTCCCCGAGCTCAACCTCGCGTTCGCGCGCAATTACAAGCCCAGCATCGCCAAGGTGAACGGCCACGCCATGGCCGGCGGGCTCGGGCTCATGGTGGCGTGCGACTTCGCGATCGCCTCCGACAAGGCCGAGTTCGCGACTCCGGAGATCAACGTCGGGCTCTTCCCGATGATGATCATGGCCAACATCTTCCGGAACGTGCCGCGCAAGCGCGGGCTCGAGCTGGTGCTGCTCGGCGAGCGCATCGGCGCCGCCGAGGCGGAGCGTATCGGCCTCATCACGCGCGCCGTGCCCGCCGAGGAGCTCGACGCCGCGGTGGACGCGCTCGCCGGCAAGCTCAAGGCGAAGAGCCCGGCGATCCTGCGCCTGGGGCTCGAGGCGTTCTACCAGCAGCAGGACATGGCCCTCGAGGAGGCGCTGCCGTACCTCGAGAAGATGCTCGGGCGCTGCTTCGAGACGGAGGACTTCCGCGAAGGAGTCGCCGCGTTCCTCGAGAAGCGCCAGCCTCAATGGAAGGGGAAGTGAACGCATGCGCCACGACGTGTTCGGTGTCGGCAACGCGATCGTCGATCTCCAGCTCAAGGTCGACGACGCCTTCCTGGATCACATCCGGGTCTCCAAGGGACTGATGACGCTGGTCGAAGCCGACCGGCAGCTCGAGATCCTCGCCAGCCTCACCGACCGCGCGGTTTCGCGGTGCTCCGGTGGCTCGGCCTGCAACACCGTGGTCGGCGTCGCCGACATGGGCGGGACAGGGGGGTACGCTTGCAAGACCGGCAACGATGACCTCGGCGAGTTCTACGTCGGGGATCTCCGCAGGCTCGGCATCACGGTGCCGGTGCCGGGTTCGGAGGGCATCACCGGCACCTCGGTGATCCTCATAACCCCCGACGCGCAGCGCACGATGCTCACCCACCTCGGGGTGTCTTCCACGCTCGACGCCGCCGACCTGCCGGAAGAGGAGATCGCCAACTCCGAGTACCTCTACGTCGAGGGGTACCTGTTCCCGGGAGAGCAGACCCGCGCCGCGGCGCTCCGGGCGATCGAGATCGCCAAGGCGAAGGGCGTGAAGGTCGCACTCACGCTCTCGGACGCGTGGGTGGTGGGCACGTGCCGCACGCTGTGCTGGGAGCTGATCCGCGGCCCGGTGGACCTCTTGTTCGCGAACAAGGAGGAGGCGAAGGCGCTGGTCGGCACCGACGATCCAATCGAGTGCGCTCGGACCATCCACCGCCACACCACCAACGTCGCGCTGACGCTCGGCGGGGACGGCTCGATCCTCATGCATGGCAACCAGGTGTTCCCGGTCGAGGGCGTGCACGTGAACGCCGTCGACACCACCGGCGCCGGCGACATGTATGCGGCCGGCGTCCTCTACGGGCTCACTCACGGCATGTCGTGGCAACAAGCGGGCCGGCTGGGATCGCACGCCGCCGCGCAGGTCGTCGGCCAGATGGGCGCGCGGTTGCCGCGGCCCTACACGGCCGACGAGATCCGTTCGATGGCGGGCTGACGCCACGCCGAGGTAGAGAGGAAGCCGTCATGACGACCTTCAAGGAACTCCTGTCGAACCCCGGCGTGCGTCTCGCCGACGTCACCAAGCACCTCGACGGCCTCGGGCGCGCCGAGCGGATCCTCGAGACCATGGCGCTCGACCGCAAGGCGCAGGAGCGCCTGTGGCACATCGCCGAAGGCAGCCAGCCGCTGACGCTCGACTACCTGCTCCCCGCCGACGCCCGGCTCCTCGACCCGTACCCCTTCGAGGGCAAGAACTCGCTGCCGGTGTTCACGCGCTTCCAGAAGGTCTTCTACCGGACCGAGGAAGGGACCGTGGGCGGCTACAACAACTCGAGCGTCGGCCCGGTCGTCGGCCCCGGCTACTACGTGACCCACCTGTGGGACACGCGCCCCGGGGAGCTCGCCGTCGACTACCTGCAGGTGCCGAGGTCGAAGCCGGCGAGCTGGCCGCCGATCCGTCCCAACGACATCGGCGTCAGCCAGTTCGTCTACGGCGGCATGGTCGACTTCCTGCGCTGGGTGAGCGACGACGTGGTGATCGGCCGCGCCTACAAGAAGGGCATCGACCCGATGCCGAACTGGTTCGTGCTGTGCCGCACGCGCCCGCGGGCGTGAGGAGGGCCGAGTGCGCATCGCAGCCCAGCAGCTCGCCCGGCTCCCCGCCGCGGAGCTGTCGCGCCGCATGGCAGCCGGCGTCACACCCCGCGTCGAGTCCCTGGTGGGCTTCGAGTTCCGCGGCTTCAACGTCCCGGCCGTGACCTCGCTGCTCGGGTTCCAGAAGTTCAAGAAGGGTTTCTACCTGCGCTCGGACGAGAGCGCCGCCGCGGGGCGCTGCCACGGCTACAACGTGTTCGTGGTGCAGAACGAGCTGCACCAGCCGTGGATCGCGACGCCGTCCGAGGCCGCTCCCAGGCGCCACGGCTTCTACGACGTCTACCCGGTCGCGGAGG
>CAYMQR010000001.1:14178-46022 GCA_964392195.1 uncultured bacterium
TCCGAGGCCGCTCCCAGGCGCCACGGCTTCTACGACGTCTACCCGGTCGCGGAGGGAAGGAAGCACCGCCTGTTCCCGAACGCCCTGCTCGTCGACTACGGCGTGCCCGAGAACGCGGTGGTGAACCCGGAGCGGCTGATCCGCGACTACCTGGCGCAGCCCGATCCGAAGGACCCGGACGTGCTACTGGGCTTCGCGACCATCGCGCTCGGCGTCACCACCCTCCACTTCGGGTTCTTCATCCTCGACCGCGACCAGCCACCGATCGGGTTCGTGCCACCGTCGCGCTGACGACCTAGCGCCCCGCCCGGTCAGCCCCGCTCGTCCGCGGCGGGCGGGGTCCAGCGCGGGTTCGTGAGCGCCGTCAGCACGTGGTCGCGCCACGCGCCGCCGATGTGCAGGTAGTCGCGCGCGTAGCCCTCGACCACGAAGCCGAGGCGCGCGAGGAGCCGCTCGCTGCGCTCGTTGTCCGGCTGGTAGTTCGCCATCACGCGGTGCAGCCGCATGACCTCGAAGGCGTGGCCGATCGCCGCGCGGAGCGCCTCGGCCATCAAACCCTTCCCCTCCGCCGCGTGATCGAGCCTGTAGCCCAGGTGGCACGCGTGGAAGGCGCCGCGCACGACGTTCGAGAAGTGCACGTCGCCGAGGACCGGACCACGTGGCTCGTCGCAGCTCGCGAGGATCAGCAGCAGCCCCCGATCGGAGTGATCGAGCGCGTCGGCGGTGCCGACGCGGCGGCGCAGCACCGCATCGAGGGGCTCGTCGACCGGCGGCGGCGTGAAGCGGGCGAAGTGCTCCTCGTTGCGGACCGTGAACGCGAGCACGCGCTCGAGGTCGGCCGGACCGGGCACCGTCAGCACCAGGCGCTCGGTCACCAGCCGCGGCGCCGGCTCCATCACGCCCCGCCCTTGCGTGCCAGCTCGCCGACGATCAGCACCAGCAGACCCGCCGCGACTACGTCGACGCCCGGCACCATCATCGCGAGCGTCCACGCCGCGGGCCACGCGGAGCCGGCGTCCCGCGCCACTCGGTAGGTCGCGCTCCAGCACCACACGCCCGCGAGCAGCGACACGATCGCGAGCCCCGCCACCATCAGCGCCGGCTGCACCGCGGGCAGCAGCGGTGTCACGCCGCCGAGACGGTGGGTCTGGCACGCGGCCGCTCCGAGGGCCAGGTGCAGCACGAGCCCCGCGAGCGCCTTGCGCAGGTCCCGGCGCGCGCTGCCCACCACGTCGCGGACGGCGGCCGTGCGGCGCCGCTCGAGCTTGCGGGTGAGCTCCTCGCTCATGGCGGCGCTCATCGGCCCTTCCCTCTCCGTGAGCGCTTGGTCCGGGTGGCCTTCGCCACCTCGAGCACCAACTCGCGGAATTCCTCGACCACCCGCAGGTAGACCGACCGCTTGAAGGGCACGATGAGCGACGGCACCTCCGCGAGCGGCACCCACTTCCAGGCGTCGAACTCGGGGTGTGCGGTGTTGAGGTCGATCTCGTCGTCGTCGCCGAGGAAGCGCATCGCGTACCACTTCTGGCGCTGCCCGCGGTACTTCCCCTTCCACACCTTGCCGAGAAGGTCGTCGGGCAGCTCGTAGTCGAACCAGCCCCGCGACTCGCCGATCACCTCCGCGGCGTCGGTGCCGATCTCCTCGGCCAGCTCGCGCAGTGCGGCCATGCGCGGCTCCTCGGAGTCGTCGATTCCGCCTTGTGGGAACTGCCACGCCGCGACCCGCTGATCTATCCGCCGTCCGACGAACACCTTCCCCTCGGAGTTGACGAGCACGATGCCGACACACGGCCGGTACGGCAGGATCTCGCGATCGATCTTCCGCCTCACGCCAAGCACCCTTCCGCCGCCCGGTCGGTCGAGACCGGACCGTCCTGTATCCTGCTCAGACGTCCCTCTCGCGCACGGGAGCCGAGCCACCGATGAGCATGACGCTGAGCCTCCCGGACGGATTCGTCCGATCTTATCCGCCCGAGCGCCCTCCGCGGGGCGAGTCCAACTGGCTCCTCTTCCGCGGCGAGGACGTGGTCGTCAGCGAGTGCGGCGCGACCGTCGAGGTGCTGCGCGCGACCGACGTCGAGACGCTCGTCGACGCGCCGGTGGCGGAGCTCGCGTACCTGGGCCTGCTCGACGGCACCCCCTGCATCGCCGGCGCGATCCCTCCCGACGCCCATCTCGCCGAGGGGCTGCGCACCATGGACCTGCGGTCGCTGTTCGAGCATCTCGACCCCGATCTATACGCGGTCGCGGGCTACGGCTACCAGATCCTGCGGTGGCGCCGCGCGAGCCGGTTCTGCGCGTTCTGCGGCGGCACCACCGAGCCGGTCGAGGGCGAGTGGGGACGGCGCTGCGCGGCGTGCAACCACGTCGCCTACCCGCACGTGAGTCCGTGCGTGATCGTGCTCATCCACGACGGCGGCGATCGCCTGCTGCTCGCCCACCGGCGCGGGCGCGGGGCGATGCGCAGCCTGATCGCCGGCTTCCTCGAGCCGGGCGAGAGCCTGGAGGCGGCGCTGCGCCGAGAGGTCCGCGAGGAGGTCGGGCTGGAGGTCGACGACATCCGCTACCACGCGAGCCAGCCGTGGCCGTTTCCGCACCAGCTCATGGTGGGGTTCTTCGCCCGGCACACCGGCGGCGAGGTCCGCGTCGACGGGCACGAGCTCGACGAGGCGTGCTGGTACACGTTCGACCAGCTCCCGACCCTGCCCGGTCCGATCAGCATCGCGCGGCGGCTGATCGACGCCTTCGTGGCGGACCGACACGCGCTCCGCTCGGCTGGACGAACCGGGTAGAACGCGTTTCAATCGCCCGGTCCCGGCAACGGGGCCGTGCGCTACGCGCGGCCGCGCGCACCGACTCCACCGTCACACCGAGGTCACCTCATGAAGGTCGCCGTCACCGGCGCCGCCGGCCACGTCGGCGGCAACCTGGTCCGCGAGCTCCTCGCGCGCGGGCATCGGGTCCGCGCGATCGTCCGCACCGACACACGCGCCGTCGATGGGCTCGACGTCGAGCGGGTCACCGCCGACGTGCTCGACGCGGACCAGGTCCGGCGCGCGCTCGACGGAGTGGATCTGGTCTTCCACCTCGCGGTGAAGATCTCGATCGAGGGCGATCCCGACGGGATGGTGCATCGCACGAACGTCATCGGCACGCGCCACGTTGTCGAGGCCTGCCTCGCCAACCGCGTGAAGCGGCTCGTCCACTTCAGCTCGATCCACGCGCTCGCCAACGAGCCCTACGACGTGCCGATGGACGAGAACCGGCCGCTCGCCGACGAGGGCAAGGCGTTCGCGTACGATCGCTCGAAGGCGGGCTCGGAGCGCGAGGTCCAGGCTGGCATCAAGCGCGGCCTCGACGCCGTGGTCGTGAACCCGGCCTCCATCCTGGGCCCGTGCGACTTCAAGCCCTCGCGCATGGGCCAGGTCCTCCTCGACCTCTACTTCCGCCGCCTCCCCGCGCTCGTCAACGGCGGCTTCGACTGGGTCGACGTGCGCGACGTCGTGGACGGCGCGATCGCCGCCGCCGAGAAGGGCCGCACCGGCGAACGCTACCTGCTGGGCGGCGAGTATCGCTCGGTGCCCGATTTCGCGAAGGTATGCGCGGACGTCACCGGCGTTCGTCCGCCGTGGCTCTCGACGCCGCTCTGGCTCGCCGCCATCGGCGCGCCGTTCGCCGTCGCGTGGGCGCGCGTGACGGGCACCCGGCCGCTCTACACCAACGAGGCGCTGCACGCGCTCGGCGGCAACCCGAACGTGAGCCACGCCAAGGCCAGCCGCGAGCTCGGCTACCAGCCGCGCCCGCTCCGCACCACGGTCGCCGAGACCTACGCCTGGTTCGAGGCGGCCGGCATGCTCGGCAAGAAGTGAGGGAGACGTGAGCGAGCATCAGCTCTACATGTCGGTGGTGTGGGTGTGGCTCGGCCTGGCCGTGTTCACCTTCGTGTCGCTGCTGTTCTTCACCGCCCCGTACGGCCGCCACGCCCGCGCCGGCTGGGGACCGATGATCGAGCGCACCCGCGCGTGGATCATCATGGAATCGCCGGTGGTGTTCCTGCCGCTGCTGTTCTTCCTGGCGAGCGACCGGCGCCAGCTCGTGCCGTACGGGATCTTCCTCCTCATCTGGGAGTTCCACTACGTGCACCGCACGTTCGTGTTCCCGTTCCGGCTCCGTGGCGGACAGCCGAAGATGCCGGTGTCGATCGTGCTGAGCGCGATCGTCTTCAACGTCGGCAACGCCTATCTGCAGGCGCGCTGGATCTTCGGGCTCCGCGAGCCCTACCCTGCGGACTGGCTGAGCGATCCGCGCTTCGTGATCGGGCTCATGCTGTTCGTGATCGGCTTCGCGATCAATTACCACTCCGACGGCATCACCCGGAACCTCCGCAAGCCGGGCGAGACCGGCTACAAGATCCCGTACGGCGGCTTCTACCGCTGGGTGTCGATGCCGAACTACCTCGGCGAGCTGATCGAGTGGACCGGCTGGGCGATCCTGACGTGGTCGCGCGGCGGGGTGGTGTTCGTGATCTGGAGCGCCGCGAACCTGGTGCCGCGAGCGATCGCGAACCACAAGTGGTACCACGAGAAGTTCCCGGATTATCCGCGCGAGCGGCGGGCGGTCATCCCCGGGCTCGTGTGAGGGCCGATGCGCCCGGCCGGCGCTACGCGTCGTTCGCGGCGAAGTGCGCCGCGAGCAGCGCGTTGACCTCCGCGGCGCGGTGGATCGGCGCGGCGTGGCCCGCGCCGGCGAGCCCGACGTAGCGGGCGCGCGGGATCGCGGCGGCGAGGGCGCGCCCGGACGCTGCCCTCGCGATGCGGTCGAGCTCGCCGCTCATCACGAGCGTCGGGATCGACGCCAGCTCGGCGAGCCGCGCGCTCGCGTCGAAGACCGCCATCGCACGGAGCTGGCGCATCACGATCGGCGGCTGGTCGGCGAGGTCGTGCCCGAACAGCTCGGCGAGGGTGGCCATCTCCCGCTCGAGGTCGAGAGACGCGACGGTCGAGGGCGGCGCGATCATGGAGAGGAAGGCCAGCCGCCGGGTTCGGCGTGGGCCGACCCGGCTCTTGATCGCCGCCCACAGCATCGACCGGTCGAGGACGGTGCCGTCGCGTCCGGGGCGGAAGCTGCACAGTACGGCGAGGCTGCGGACCCGATCGGGCGCGCCGAGCGCGAGCTCGACGGCGGTGAGCCCGCCCATCGAGTGGCCGACGACGTGCGCCCGGTCGATGCGCTCCGCGTCGAGGACGGCGAGCGCGTCCTTCGCCAAGGCCTCGATCGAGACGTCGCGCGGCGCCGGCGCGCTCGCGCCGATGCCGCGGTTGTCGACGGTGACGCACGAGTAGCTGCCGGCGAGCGCCTCGAGCTGCGGCCGCCAGCCGTCGCCGATCACCCCCACGCCCTGCAGCCACAGCACCGCGGGGCCGCGGCCGCGCCGCTGGTAGGCCACGCGGGCTCCGTCCCGTTCGAGGGTCGGCACGCGTCTTCCCCCCCCCGTCCGCGGCTCAGCCGCCGAAGAGCGTGAGCGGTCCCGGATCCTCGGCCAGCCGTGCCGAGAGGTAGTCGGCGGGCGGCACCTCGTCGAGGACGAAGGTGATGCGCCGCGAGGTCACGTCCTCGGTCAGCGTCAGGTAGCCCTCGTCCGCGAGCGCGCACAACATGCCGAACACGTGGCTCGGGGTCGAGACGGTGTGACTGTGGGCTTGGGGCACCAGCGGGTTCAGTTCCGCGGCGGTGAACGGATCCCGGCGCGGCGTTCCGCCGGCGAGCAGGAACTCGTCGCGCAGGATCCGGTAGAGCCCTTCGAAGTAGCGCTCGGCGAAGCGGACCCACGCCATCGGCTCGACCACGGCGAAGCGTCCGTGCGGCGGCAGCACCACCTTGACCCGGCCGGTCCGGAACAGCGCGCGGATGCGACGCACGGTGGCCAGGTAGCTCTCGAAGCCCCGCGAGTAGCCCTGGCCCATGGTGGTGAAGATCGGCACCACGAAATCCTGCGAGCCCGGATCCTCGGGGCGGCCCACGCAGATGATCGTGTCGCCCGGGATCGCCACGCCGTCGCGGGTGTCGAGATAGAGCACGCAGTCGTTCGAGTGACCGGGGCTCGCGAGGGCCACGAAGGCGGGCGGCAGCCGGCCCTCGTCGACGAACCGCAACGCGCGCTTCGGTGTGCGCTCGAAGTAGCGGGCATACGGTGCGCGGCGCGGGTGCTCGAGCATGTCGAGCGCTCGCATGCTGGAGAGGTCGAGGAGCCCGAACTGGGCACGCGACTGGAAGATGAGGAAGGTCTCGTCGAAGTACGACGCCGCGGGCTGGGTGAGGAAGCGGTAGCCGGCCGAGTGCACGAAGATGGGCGCGCGCTCGCCGGCCGGACGGCCCAGGCCCGCGATCACACCCGCCATGCCGGCGTGGTCGCCATGGCAGTGCGTCACCGCGACCGCGTCGAGGCGCGTGACATCGTGGCGCGCCAGCGCCGCGGAGAGGTCGGCGACGATGTCGGCGCGCGCGGAGGGCGCCTCGAAGAGCTGCGCGCCTCCGTCGTCGACGCGCAACACCGGGTTCACGAGCCGCGGCGACGGATAGCCGCTCGGCACCGAGAGCACGGCGTACCGCCCGGCGAGCCCGAGCTCGGCGAGCGCGCGCTCGTGTGGCATCAGGGCGCGATGGGTTCCGTCGCTGGACACGCTGGCGACCTTCGCTCGGCCGGGCCACGCCGTACCGCGCGTGGCTCGAGGCGCGACGAAGCTACGCGATCGCGACGGCCTCCGGCGAGCACCACGAGCTCGGCGGCGGGCCCCGTCTCGCGCCCCGAACTGTGCTAGGTAACCAGGTTGGAACCGCGGTCGGCGCCGTGCAGCCGGGTGGACGCCACGCACCACGCCGCGCCGCAGCGAGATCCGATGCTCCAGCAGAGCGCCCCCGCGCCACCCGGGCTGGCTCGCGCGGCTCGCCCCTGGGCCGCTCGCGCGGCGCTCTCGATCGCGCTCGTGGTGATCGCGTACCCGGCCGAGGGCGCGCCGCCGCCGGCGCCCGGCAATCCGTACGTCGCTCGCTACGGTCCCGGCGACTACCCGGGAGACGCCTACAACTTCGGCATCGCCGTCGACGCGGAGGGCGCGGTGCTGCTCGCGAACACCGCCGGCGTGGTGCGGTTCGCGGGCGGCCAGTGGGAGCTGGTGACGCTCCCGGGTGCGATCGAGGCGCGCGCGGTGGCGCCGGCGAGCGACGGCAAGACCTACGTCGGCTCCTTCGACCAGTTCGGCGTCATCACCCGGGATCGCTTCGGCGCGCTCGTCTACGCCGGGCTCGACGAGGGTTTCCAGCAAGGCGGCCGAACGGGCTCGATGAGCGAGGTGTTCCGCGTCGCGAGCACTCGTGACGGCACCTACTTCGTGGCTTACTCGGAGGTCTTCCTGCTCGCGGCGGACGGCTCGCGCCACAACTTCCCCGCCGGTGGGCGAATCATGACCGCCGCGCAGGCGGGGGACGTCGTCGTGGTGCAGCGGGAGGAGGCGCCCCTCGCGGTGGTGACGCGACAGGGGTTCCACGAGGTCCGTGGTCCCGGCGACCTGGGTCCCGATGGCCCGGTCTTCCCGAGCGCGGTCACGGCGCCCGATGGCGCGGTGCTGCTCTTGAGCCGGGATCGCGGCTGGTACCGCCTCGAGGACGACAAGGTCACCCGCCTCGATGCGCCATCGAGCGCCGCGCTCGCGCGAGCGCGCTGCATCCGCGCGACGTCGTTGCCCGACGGCGGCTACGCGGTGGGCTGCGAGGACGGCCGGATCTACCACCTCGACGGCGCGCTCGCGATCGCCGGAATCCACCGGGTGAGCGAACTCCCGATCGCGGGCCTGGCCGTGGATCGGGAGGGATTCCTGTGGGCGGCTTCCGAGGGCGAAGCGCTGAGGATCTCCCTCGGCCGGAGCTGGAGCGTCTACGACTCCTCCCTCGGCCTGCGTGGCACCGTCTCGGCCGCGGCCGATCTCGACGACGGCACGACGCTGGTCGCGACGACCACAGGGCTCTACGCAACTCACCCCGGCACCGAAGACCGCGTGCCGTTCACGCCCATCGCCACCGACCGCCGCGAGGTCACCGCGCTGCTGGAGACCCGTTGGGGGGTGCTGGTCGGCACCGCGACCGGCGTCGAATCCTGGGACGGCCACTCGCTGGCGAGCGTGCTCGGCGGGACCGGCGTCTGGGACCTCGTGACGTCCAGCGAAGACGAGGCGCTGGTGTACGCGATCGAGGACGAGCGCCTGTCGATCCTGCGACACTCGGAAGACGGCTGGAGCGTCGCGTCCACGAGCCGGGGTCAGCCGATCGGCCTGAGCTCGGCCGTTCAGATCCGTCCCGGCGAGATGTGGGGAGGACAGATCCGCGGCGGTCCGATCCGCTTCGAGATCTCGACGCGGGACGCGACCATCGAGAGCGCGTCACCGGTCGCGCTGCCCACGCCGGGCCGTGACACCGCCTCCACCTGGCTCTTCACGCTCGAGGGACGGCTCTTCGCGCGCGACGGCGATCGCTACTTCGTCCTCGACGGCGAGGAGTTCCGGGCGGTCACGCGTGGCGACGGGCTTCCGGCCGGACTCGGCGGCAGCGGCGACCTGCTCGAATGCGGCGACGGGAGCAGCTACGCGTATGGCCCGACGCAGCTCTTCGCACGCCCCGCGAGAGGCGCCGAGTGGCAAGAGGTCCAGCCGCTCGAGGGCGCGGCCAAGCGCATCCTGGGCGCGGATTGCGGCGCGGCGAGGACCGTGCTGCTCGCCTCGGAGCGCGGCCTGCTGCGCTTCGATCCCGCCGCGCCACGGCCCACGGTCGGTAGGCTCGTGACACGGCTGCGGCGCGTACAGGTCACGCGCGGAGGGAACGAGGGCGAGACGCTCGAGCTCACCCCTAGCGCCGACGTCGACCTCGCGCCGTTCCGGCGGCTGCGCTTCGACCTCGAGGTTCCGAGCGGCGAGTCCGGCGTGCGCTACCGCACGCGCCTGGTCGGGTTCGACGACGATTGGTCCACGCCACAGGACGAGCCGCACCGCGAGGTCAACGCGCTGCCGCCGGGTCGATACCGGTTCGAGGCCATCGCGCTGGTGCGCGGCGCGCACGAGGTGCAGCCCGTGACCTACGCCTTCACGGTCCGGCCGCGGTGGTACCAGACCGGCGGGTCGATCGCCGGCGCCGCGGTCGTCCTCGCGGCGGCGATCGCCGGCCTGGTGCGGTGGCGATCGGCCGCCTTGCTCCGGGCCAACGCCGCGCTCGACGCGCTGGTCCGGCAGCGCACCAACGAGCTCCTCGAGGCCAACCGTCGGCTCGAGCAGCAGGCTCGCCACGACGATCTCACCGGGCTCCCGAACCGGCGCCGCCTCGAGCACTTCGGCGCCTCGGCCTACGAGGAGGCGACCGACGCCGGTGCGCCGCTTTCGGTGCTGATGGTCGACGCGGATCACTTCAAGGTCGTCAACGACCGGCTCGGCCACTCGGCCGGCGACCGACGGTTACGCGAGATCGCGGACGTCTTGCGCGACCACACCGATCCGGGCCGCGAGCTCGCCGCACGCTACGGCGGCGAGGAGTTCGCGGTGATCCTGCCGGGCGTACCGCTCAGCGCCGCGCTGGGGCGTGCCGAGGAGATCCGCGCCCGGGCCGCGGCGCTCGTGCAGGGCGTGACCTCCACGGTGTCGATCGGAGTCGCCGAGCGGATCGCCCACGAGGCGACGTCACTCGAGCACCTGCTGCACCTCGCCGATGCGGGGCTCTATCGAGCGAAACAGCTGGGCCGAAACCAGGTGGCGTCGTGCCCGCCCGACCCGGCGAACGAGACGCCGGGGTCGGACACCGGCGCGCCCCGCGCCTGAGCCCCCGGGGGGGGCCGCGGGGCGGGTCGACCGCCCGTCGCGGCGGGCTCAGCCGCCCCCGCGCTTCCAGCGCGTCGAGCGCTCACGGCCGCCGGAAGCGGCGCCGCCGTCGCGCTGACGCCAGCCACTTCGATCCGTGTTCCAGCTCCGGTGCTCACCCTGGCCGTTGGTCTGGCTCGACCAGTCCCAGCGCCCGTTGCCGTCGCCGCTCGCCGAGCCTTCGGTCTCCGATCCCCACGAGCGGCCGTTACGCCCCTCGGCGTCTCGATCGCGCTGCCAGCCGACACCGTCCTCGCTCGCCTGGGCGCTGCCGGACTCGCTCCGCGACCAGCTCCGGCCCTGCGCGTCCTCCCCCTGGCGCTCGCGGTTCCAGGTAGTGCCGTCCTCGCCGTGCTGGACGTTTCCCGCGAAGTCGGCTCCCTGGCTCTGGCCGTCGGGGCCGGTTCGCTCCACCGAGCCCGACCAGGAAGGATTGCCAGCGTCGTCGTGGCCGACGTTCACGTCGCGCTCGACCGTGGCCGTCTTGCCGGACTCCGTCGTGTACGTCTTGTCGCGCGAGTAGGTGCTCGATCCGTCGTCGTTGTGCGTGACCGTGCCGCTGCGCTCGACGGTCCCCGCGCCGCCGTTCGCGGTCTCACCCGTGGTCGTCGAGCTCCAGGTCCGGCCGTCCTCGGTGCGCTGGCCCGAGCCCGTGGTGGAGGACGACCAGCTTCCGCCCTCCGGTCCCTCGCCGGTGGTCTCGCGCGTCCAGCCGCGCTCCCCTGGCGCCCTCTCGACGGATCCGGCACTGCTGCGCGTGGTCTCACCACCGTTGAGCCCGACGTGGCTTCCCGTGTGACTCCACCCGTTCCCCGCCCCGCTCGGGTTGACGGTCGTCGCGCTCGAGGCGGTGGCTCCGCCCGTGGCGGCCTCTTCGGCCCGCCCGCCGGCGGAGCCGACGAGAACGGCGGCCACGGCGACGAACAGCGCATGGCCCAGTCGATGGCTGGCTCTCATCCTTCCCACCCTCCCCCTCGCCGCTCTGGTGCGGCGCCGCGCGCCGCGATCACCACGCCCCGGTGCCGCGCACGATCGCCGGCACGGTCTGCAGCAGGATCTTGAGGTCCTTGAGCAAGTTCCAGTTGTCCACGTAGTCCATGTCGAGGTGCATCCAGCGCTGGAAATCCACCTGATTCCGGCCGCTCACCTGCCACGGTCCGGTGATTCCGGGCTTCATGCTGAGTCGCCGCCGCTGCCACGGCTCGTAGGCATCGACCTCGCTCGGGATCGGGGGTCGCGGCCCCACGAGGCTCATGTGGCCGAGTAGCACGTTCACGAGCTGCGGCAGCTCGTCGACCGACGTCGCCCGCAACAGCCGGCCGAGCCGCGTGACGCGCGGATCGTTGCGGATCTTGAACACCGGTCCGTCCATCTCGTTGAGAGACTCGAGCTCACCGCGGCGATGCTCGGCATCGACCACCATGGTGCGGAACTTGAGCAGCGTGAAGCGCCGCTTGTTGAGCCCGTAGCGGGTCTGGCGGAAGAAGACCGGCCCGGGCCCGGTGAGCCGGATGGCCGTGGCGGTGGCCAGCAGGAGCGGTGAGGTGACGACCAGCGCGGCGCTCGCGACGACCACGTCGATCAGCCTTTTGACCAAGAGCTGCCAGTAACGCGAGGGCGGGATGCCGAACGAGACCGAGGGGATCCCGTTGAGCGTCTCGAGGTAGTTGTCGCGAGAGTCGACGGTCGGCGGGAGGAAGAAGAGCCGCGCCTTCACACCCTCGCGGGCACACAGCGGCAGCCACTCGGCGAGGCGGGCCGTCGGCAGGTCGTTCATGAGGAACGCAACCTCGTCGACGGGCCGTGACTTGAGCGTGGCCTCGAGATCGCCGACCGTGCCGAGCACGCCCAGCCCCTCCGCCTCCTCGGTGGTCACGCCAGGGGCCAGGCACCCGACCACCTGGTAACCCCGCCCCGGGTTCGCCTCGATGGACGCGATCAGCTCCCGCGCCTGCGCTCCGGCGCCGACCACCAGCACGTAGCGCTGGTTGTAGTGACGGCTGCGGATCCGGTCGAGGATCCACTTGATCGCGACCCGCTCGAGCGACAGCGCTCCGACACCGACCGCCACGAACGACAGGATCAGGCTCCGGCTCACGCTCGGGTCTTTGAGCGCGAAGATCGCGAAGCCCAGGATCGCCGCGACCGCTATACCAGTGCGGAGCTGCATCCACACCAGGGAGCCGAAGGACGCCGAGCGATACGAGTAGTACCCGCCGGTCACCTGCAGGACGACGACCCAGGCCGCGACGGCCGCCAGCACCACCCACTGGTATGCGGCGAACGGCAGCAACGCCGGAACGTCGGGCGCGAGGAAACCGAGCCGTACCAGATTCTGCGCGGAGTAGACCGCTGAGAACACGAGCCCGAGCAGGATCGCGTCGAGCACCATGTGCACGCCGCGCAGGAGGGATTCGTGCTCTTTGATCACGGCCAGCGAGCAGCGTCGATCGACGGCGGGCGAGCGGAGGTGCCCCGTCGTGGATCCATAAACCGCGCGGAAAACAGGGCGAAACGCCGCCCCCTTATATCACGGGCCCGCGCTCGCCGCCGACGCGGTGCGGCCCAGGAACCCGTCTCGAGCCGTGCTCGCGACGCGGGTCGAGGACCTTTTTGACGTCACCACAGCGCGTTGCTAAGTTGCGCCGCGCAACGCCGATGACTCGTCGGTGTGCGCCTCGATCGGTCGGTGTATCCCCTGTTTCGCGCCTCTGAGATGGCGCCGCGCCCAACGGATCCGCGGCCGGCAAGGCCGCTCGCGCTCCGTCTCCGGACATGGCCGTGCGGTGGGCGCACGGGAGTGGTGGCGCGGGCCATCGCGGGCTTCGCGCTGGCCCAGGTCCTGCTCGCCGGCGGGGTCGCCCCGGCCGCCACACCGCTCGACCCTGCCAAGTTCCCCACCCCGCCGCAGCTCGAGGCGAACGTCCTCTTCTGGACGGACGTCTACAGCCGGCACTCCAGCCATCAGGTCGTCATCCACGACAACCTCTACCTCGACATCGTCTACACGGTGCTCGACTTCTCCGAACTCGATTCCCAGGACGTGTCGAGCGTCTACAAGGCGTCGGTCCGCGACGACTCGGTGCGCAAGGCCATCCAGGACTACGGGGACATCCTCCGCGAGCTGGCGCAGTCGAGCGGAACCGAGGAGCGCAGTTCGTCCGAGCACCGCAACGTCAAGGCAATGTTCCGGCGAGTGCCGGGTGGTGACGGGAAGTACCTGGCGGCCGTCGATCGGATCCGCGCGCAGACGGGCCTCAAGGACAAGTTCGAGGTCGCGATCGGCCGGTCCGGTCGCTACATGCCCACGCTGGAGCGGATCTTCCGCACCCGAGGCCTGCCGATCGAGCTCAGTCGGCTGCCCTTCGTGGAGTCGATGTTCCAGGACCGGGCCCGCTCGAAGGTCGGCGCCGGCGGGATCTGGCAGTTCATGCCGTCGACCGGCCGCCGCTACCTGCGGATCCGCCGCGAGCTCGACGAGCGCTGGGATCCCTTCGCGGCCACCGACGGCGCGGCGCGCTTGCTCGCCGACAACTACGAGAGGCTCGGCACCTGGCCGCTCGCCCTCACGGCCTACAACCACGGCGCGGCCGGAATGGCTCGCGCGGTCAACCAGCTCGGCACCACCGACCTCGGCACGATCGTGTGGAATTACGAGTCGAGCTCGTTCGGCTTCGCATCGCGAAACTTCTACGCCGAGTTCCTCGCGGCGGTCTCGGTGTACGAGAGCCGAGCGATCCATTTCCCCGACGCGCGGCCCGAGCCGCCCCTCGCCTTCGACGAGGTGCTGGTGGCCAAGCCCGCCTCGATCCGCACCCTCGCCGAGAAGACGGGTACCGACGTCGACACGCTCGAGGACCTGAACCTGGGCCTCACCTCCGAGGTCATCGCCGGCCGCTACCCCCTCCCCGCCGGGTACCGGCTGCGCGTGCCGCCGGGAACGGAAGGCCAGTTCCAGACCGCGCTCGACTCGACGCCTGCGGTGCGAATGGCGGCAAAGAACGGCGGGCGGAGCCACCGCGTGGCCCGGGGCGACACCGCGTCGTCGATCGCCGCTCGCTACAAGGTGTCCACGTCGGAGCTGCTGCGGGCCAACGGCCTCAAGCCGAGCTCACGGATCCGTTCCGGACAGACGCTCCGGATCCCCGGCGGCGACTCCCAGCCGGCGGCGCTCGACGAGACTCCCCGGGCAGTCGCCTCGCTCTCGGTGAAGCCGGATACCGGCGACGCGGGCGCCGATACGGACGCGCCGCGGCTGGTGGCCAAGTCCGAGAGAAGCGCCACGCCCAAGCCGTCGGCCCACCGGACGAGCGACGACGGTGGCCCCGCCACGGAGGTCGCGGCAGCGCCCCGAGCGACGGCGAAGCCCTCCACCCACGTCGTCGCCGCCGGCGAATCGCTGTCGACGATCGCGGCCCGCCACGGCACCACCGTGAAGGCGCTGCAAGCCGCCAACGCGATGGCGAGCTCGTCGATCGTCAGGGCCGGGCAGACGCTTCGCCTGCCGGGCGGGGAGCCGCCCACTCCCGTCGCCGCTGCGGCCACCGCCGCGCCGGCCGAGACAAGCTCGTCGTCGACACGCGCCGCACTGGCGGACCGGTCGGCGAAGACGGCGACCAAGAGCAGCAAGCAGACCACCCACAAGGTCAAACGCGGCGAGACCCTGGTCGAGATAGCGGCCCGGTACGGGACCTCGGTCACCGATCTCCAGAAGGAGAACCGGCTGCGGGGTCCGGTGATCCAGCCCAACCAGCTGCTGCGGATCCCGGCCGATTGAGCCACCTTCGCGGCGGGTCCGCGGGTGCCGTCGGGGTGCTGCTGGCGTCGTCGGGTGCCCGGCAACGGGGGTCTCCACGCGTCGCCCGGCGACTCGCGCCTCGGTCGGGTGCTCGGCCGCGCTGAGCACCGCAGGACGGCGGGGATGCCTTGACACGCTTCAAAAGCGATCGGTACCATCGAGAATCATTCTCAACAGGAATGTGTCACCCGAGGCCCTGCTACTCGGTTACTGTGCGTGCACGATGAGCTCTCTGGACTGGACCACGGCCACGCTCAAGAGACGAGGGCTTCGAGTCACACCCCAGCGGGTGGCGATCCTGCGGATTCTGCACGGTCTCGCGAACCATCCCTCCGCCGAGGAAGTGTTCCGCACGGTGCAGCGTGACTTTCCGTCGCTCTCACTGACCACCGTCTACCGGACCCTGGAGACGCTCGCCGAGCTGGGCGAGGTCGGGCTGGTGCACGTGGGCGGCGAGCGGGTCCGGTTCGACCACCGGACGGATCCGCATCATCACGCCGTCTGCACCGCGTGCGGCCAGCTCGCCGACGTGGAACACCGCGAGCCCGGGCTCGCCGACGGACTTTCGATCCCGTTCTTCGGGAACGAACGGCCGCGAGGAAATGCCGTGGTTTTCTACGGTGTCTGTACGGGCTGTCGAAGCCCGGCGACCGCGTAACCCCAAGAGCCGAGGGCGGCGCCACGCTCGGTGGCGCCGCTCCGGTCGATCGAGGCTCACGTGTTTCATACGATCACGGACGACTGCATCCGCTGCGACGCATGCCCTCGGGAGTGCCCCGTCGGTGCCATCGTGTCCGGACCACGCAAGTACGTGATTCGCGACGACGCTTGCCTCGATTGCGGCGCATGCGTGGAGGTTTGCCCGACCGATGCCATCGTCAGCAACGCACGAAGCCGAGACGAGATCACGGATGCCTGGGGCCAAGCCGAAGTCCAGTCCATCCAAGCCAGTGGATGACCGAGTGGTCGTCATCGACGACCGCCTTCGCAAGGTCTTCCACTTCTACATCTCGCTCTTTCCGAACTACCGCGAGGCCGGACGCGCGGTGGGTGTCGGCAAGGACACCATCGCCAAGTACGCCACCGAGAGCAGCAACATGGCGTACCCGATCTACTTGTCGATGACGAGCGAGATCCAGCGCCGCGTCCCACGCAAGCAGATCATGGAGGTCTTCGGCCGCACCGGACTCGACCGCTGGCCCGTGGAGATCCGCTCCAAGAACGGCGGGCAGATCGACAACGTGATGTTCGAGATCACCCCGGGGATCCGCCGGCTCATCCAGCACTTCACCGAGGCCTTCCCGAACCGCAGCCAGGCGGCGCGCGCCCTCGACCTCAACCCGCGCACCCTCAAGGCCTACGCGAACGGCCAGATCCAGTGCTTCCCGCGCAGCCGCTTCAAGCGCATGGTGGACATCCTGCGCGAGCATGGCGAGGAGGAGGACGTCCTCCTCCAGATGGTCGGATCGAACGAGTGGGAGGCCGTGATCCGCGAGCGCACCCGCTCCGAGACGCTGTATCTGGACCGCGAGCAGCTCCTCGAGCGGCTCGTCGAGTTCCTGGTCGCGGGCGACGTCGATCTCAAGAACGTGAGCCGGCCGGTCTACAACGCCTGCCGGCGCTACTTCGGTTCGCTGGGGCCGGCGTCCGACGCGGCCATGGACTTCTTCATCGACCGGACCGAGAAGCGCTGCCGCGCGCTGGTCCAAGGCGGCAAGATCATCGAAGCGCAGGAGCTGGTGCTGCGCTTCGAGAAGGCGCTGCGCGCCTACACCGGCAAGATCAAGGCACGCGTCCACGCCGCGCGCCGCGACTCGAAGATCGAGTGGCAGGAGCGCGTGGTGCAGATGGTGAAGCGCAAGGACCGGCTCAAGGACCTGATCCAGAAGGAGAGCCAGTTCCACCCGGACATCAACGGGCGTCCCGAGCACGAGAAGATGCGATTCGTGTACCCGTACCTGAAGGGGTTCCGGCTCTATTCGCGTGACCTGACCTACCGCCCGGGCGAGCTGCTGTTTCACCCGCTGTTCGGGATGGGGCGGGTGGTCGACGTGGTCGACCGTGGTCACATGCGCGTCGTGTTCGGCGCGAAGTTCGGTCCGAAGCTGCTCGCGTTCCAGCCCGCGCGCCTCGCCTGAGGAGCCGGGGGCTCGCGCCTCCCGGGCTCGCCCCGCTCGCGCGCCATCAGCCGCGCGAACTCGGTCGAGCGATCCGCCGTGGATCGGCGGGCGCGCGGCGCGATCACCCGTCGGATTCGGTGCCGAGCCGGTCGAGGACCTCGCGCATCGACGCGAACGCGCGCCGCATCCGCGATCCCGGCGAGAGGACCTGCGCACCGTCCACGAGCACGACCCGGCCCTCACGACAGGCCGGGACGTCGCCGAGCTCCAGCATCTCCTCGCGGTGCTTGGGACGGAACCGGTAGGGGTCGCTGGCGAGCAACACTAGCGCCGGGCTTGCGCTCACCAGATCGGCGAGATCGATGGCGAGCTGGGTGTCCCCCTTGCCGGGGAAGACGTTGTCGAGCCCGTGAAGCGCCATGAAGTCCGAGACGTACGACTGCGCCGAGACCGCGAGATACGGATCCTTCGACACCAGGCACGCCGTGCGAACCCGGGCCCGTCCTCGCGCCCACAGCTTGCTCGCGGCGAGCTCGGCGCGGATCTCGTGGACGAGCGCGGTCGCTTGCTCCTCGCGATCGACCAAGATGCCGAGCGTCTCGAGGTTGGCGATCGCCTCCTCGACGGTCTTCACGTGGACCACGAAGAGCGGCACCTTCGCGCCGAGCTTCTCGAGATCCTCGAGGCGGTTGTGCTCGAGATCGGCTAGCACCAGATCCGGAGTCAGGTCCGCGACCCGCTGCAGGTCGGTGTCCTTGGTGGCCACGGGGCGCTCGAGGCCGCGGACGCGATCCCCGCGCGCCTGCGCGCCACCCTTGCCGTTACCGACGAGCTCGTCGTCTAACCCGAGGTCGCTCAGCGTCTGCGTGATCGTCGGGGAGAGCGACACGACCCGGCGCGGGTAGCGGAGCAGTTCGCGGCGCGTGCCCGTGCCGTCGGTGATCGAAATGAACTCGAGCGCGGCGGCGCGAACACCCATCACGCACCTCTCGTCGATGCGCCCCGCGGGGCCGAGACTTCGCCGGGTCGCGGGGGCGGTAGATGCAGCACGGAATTTTGCAGCATGGCGCCGGTTCGGCTCGAGTTGGAAACGGGCACGTGCGCGCCGTGATCGAAGATACGCGCGCCCCTATCGGCAGGCAACTCGACGCGCCCGGTGTGAGCACGGCGTCCCGAACGGGCGCGCGATGCCGGCCACGCTCCACCGCGGAGCGTCTTTGCGTACACTCGTGCGTCATGGACGACCTCGCTCACGCCGACGTCCCGACGTTGCTCGCGACCCTGCGAGGGCACGACGCCCGCGCGCGCGACCGCGCCACGGCCGCGCTATGGGAGCTCTGGTACGACGAGAAGGGTACCCACGCGCGCCGGTGGCTCGAGCATGGCGCCACCCTCCTCACCGTCGATCGCGCCGGCGATGCCTTGTCGGTGTTCGAGCGGCTGGTGGCGAACCACCCGGATTTCGCGGAGGCTCACAACAAGAAGGCCACCGCGCTGTTCGTACTGCGCCGGCACGTCGAGGCGCGCGATGCTTGTCACGAGACCTTGCGCCTCAATCCGACGCACTTCGGCGCGTGGCACGGACTCGGGCTTTGCGAGATGGAGCTCGGACACTACCGCGCGGCCGAGCGCGCGTTCGCGCGCGCCCTCGAGATCCAGCCGCATCTTCCACGCAATCGAGAGTTACTCGAGCGTTGCAAGATCCGGATCCAGTGAGGCGGCGCCGCTCGAATGCACTGGCTGACCGGGATCGGGCGGGCGCCGTCAGCCTCCGGTCGGATCCGGCACCTCGCTAGTGCCGATCAGGAAGTGGGCGTTCGCGGAGGCGACCGGCTTGGCGGGGTCGCGCTGCCAAGCTCGCACGAACACGTTGACCACCCGGCGCCCCTGCTTGGTGACGAAGCCCCGCGCGAGGACGTCGTCGGCCGCCGCCGACCGCAGGTAGTCGATGGTGAGGTTGATGATCTTCGGCACGCCGACACACTCGACGTTCCACACCACCGTCATCAGGCCGGTGATCTCGAGGAGCGCACCGACCGTCCCGCCGTGGAGCGCGGGGAGCACCGGGTTGCCGATCAGGCGATCGGCGAAGCGCATCCGGCCGACGAGCTCGCCCTCGACGAGCTCCGCCGAGATGCCGAGGAAGCGGGCGTACGGGATGCCTTCGACGAGCGCGCCTGGATCGCCGGCTCCCCGCGCGGACGCGACGCGCTCCGCCCAGCGCACCGGGGTCAGCTCGCCCCGCGACGACGATCCGGCTGGGGTGGTCACGACGATCTCCGATGTCGACGGGTCAGCATGAACGCTCCCGAGGCCGACGCGACCGGATCCTCCGGAACGTCGTGATAGGCGAGCGCCCGCGCGAACGCCACGTGGCGGGTGAGCCGGTAGCACTCGGCCCGCGCGATGACGTCGCGTCCGGCGGTGGCGGGGCGGAGATAGTCGATCCGGAGGTCGAGGGTCGCGACCGCCGCCGGGCGCACCAGCGCAGCCATCACCGCCATCCCGCAAGCACCGTCGAGCAGCGCGGTGATCACGCCTCCCGCGAGCACGCCGCTCACCGGGTCCCCGATCAGATCCGCCCTGTAAGGCAACCGCATCAAGCCGCCGCCGGCCCAGACGTCCTCGAGTTCGATCGCCAGCTCCCGGTTGAGCGGAATCCCCTCCATGCAGATTTGCCGCAGCACGTCGAGGTTGGGCCGCGCTTCCGAGATGGGGCGGGGGCGATCGTCCGCGGATTCCATGGGCCGCGAAGGGTAGCGCACCCGCGGTCCGCCTCACCGGCCGGGATCGGCTCGGGGCGTCCGTCGTTGCTTGCCCGGGGGCACCGCCGATAGCATCGCGCCGCGCTCGGGAGGCCATGCCGACGCCGCCCGACCGATCTCGGCGCCGGCGCACGCGATCGCGACGCGCCACCGGGACCCGCGCCGCCTCGATGCGTATCGCCCTCGTCCATCCTCACCTCTTCCACCATCCCGCCCCGACGCAGCCGAGCGGCCTGGCGTGGCTCGGCGCCGCGCTGCGGACGCGCGGGCACACGGTGCGGTTGCTCGACCTGTCGTTCGTGTGGAACCGCAGCCGCGCGATCCCGCGCTTCGTCGCGCAGTCGGACCCGGACGTCATCGCGCTGGCGGTTCCCTACCTCGACAACGACTGCGCCTTCCACGCGCTGAGCTTCCTCCCCGGCACACGGTGGATCGCGGACGCGCTGCGAGCCGCGAGCCGCGCACCCATCGTCGCCGGCGGGTGGGGGGTGAGCCGCGCACCGGAGGACGTCCTGCGGTATCTCGGTCTGCGGTTCGGCTTTGCCGGCGGCGACCTCGCACGGGCGTGCGACTGGATCGAGGCCGTCGCTTCGGGGCGTCACGAGCACGACGTCCCAGGGGCGATCCGTTGGGACAGCGGGAGCTATCGCGCGGCACCCCACGACGCGGCCAGCCAGGCGGGCGCGCTGGTCCCCGCGACGGCCGCCCACGACCTGATCGAGCTCGCTCGTCACGAGGCGCACGGAGGCGCTGCCGTGATCCCGGTGGCCATCACCGTCGGCGCTTCGCACCGGCGACGCGACCCCGCCGAGATCGACCACGAGGTCGGCGTGCTGCTGGCCACCTCGCCCGCTCGGCGCGTGATGTTCGCGGGAGCATGCGTGGGTGAACACCCGGACGAGGACGCCGCGTTGCTCGACCGCCTCGCGATGCGCGGACCCGCGCTCGCGTGGGAACTGAACGCGAGCGCCTGCACCCTGACGCGCGAGCACCTGACTGCGGCTCGGCGCGGTGGCGCGTGTGCGGTCCGGCTCGCAGCCGGTGAGCTCGAGGGGCTCGATGACGTGCGCCGGGCCCTGGAGGTGATCGCCGGGTCGGTCCCGGTCGTCGTGGAGATCCGCGTCGGCGGACCAGCCGAGACCTCCGCCTCGCTGGAACGCAAGCTCGCCGAGCTCGCGAGGCTCCGGGACCATGCGGCTCGGGTCGTGCTCCGGCCGGGGGATCGACTCTGGGCACGCTCGGCGGACGACGTGCGCGAGCGTCGCGGCAGTGCGGCCGGCGACTCGTACGTGTGGCCGCGCTTCGCGCTCGCGCGGCAGCTCGAGCCCGTCCTCCACGAGCGGCTCCGCGACGCGACGGCGGCTCGCGCCGGCTGGAGCCTGGACTCGGATGGCTACGCGCCGTGGCGACGAGCGGCCCACGCCGTGAGCCGTCGCAGCGGGGTGTGGCCCGCCTGGAGGCTCGATCGCCACCTCGCCGACCTGCGCAAGCTCGTGCGTGCCGGCTGATCGAAAGAGTACCTTTCCGAAACCAGCCGAGGTAACATCCGCTACGCCGACCGAAACCGAAACGATCCGGGAATCCATGGCTTCGCCGACGACCACCACGGTTCTCACCCAGGAAGAGATCAAGGTTCCCTGGAAGCTCTTCCGGGCCAATCACCAGCGCAGCGGCCAGGTCGCCGCGATGAATCCGATCCGGCTCACCGGCGTACGGTGGGAGCTGCGTGTGGGCCGCGTCACCTGGTCGTCGCCGGCCATCGACGACGACACCGTCTACATCGGGCTCGAGGACGGCGCTCTCCTCGCGATCGACGCCCGCTCGGGCAAGCGCGTGTGGCGGTACCGCACGGGCGGAGCCGTGCTGAGCTCGCCGGCGCTCGACGGTGATCTCGCGCTGGTCGGCTCCGAGGACCAGAACTTGCACGCCGTGGACCGCAAGGTCGGTGTCGCGCGATGGACCGCCGCGCTCGGTGGCGCGGTGACCAGCTCTCCGCTCGTGAAGGGTGGGCGGATCTTCGTCGGCTCGTGGGACGAGAATCTCTACTGCCTGTCGTCGAAGGACGGCTCGGTGTTGTGGACCCATCCCACCGGCGGACGCGTGTGGAGTTCCCCCGCTCTCGCGGACGACACCGTCGTGGTGGCGTCGGCGTCGGGCTACATCCTCGCCCTCGACCCGCGCGATGGATCGCGGAAGTGGCGCTTCAAGGCGCGCAACCGCATCTACTCGACCCCGGCGATCGCCAACGGGTCGGTTTTCGTCGGCTGCCACGACGGCAACCTCTACGCCGTGGACATGAAGACCGGGAAGCGCCGCTACGCCATCGAGACCAAGGACAAGATCCGATCCTCCCCCGCAGTCGTCGAGGGCAAGGTGCTGTTCGGCTCCGAGGACGGGAAGTTCCACTGCATCGACGCGGCGAGCGGCGAGCAGCGGTGGGTGTTCGACGCCAAGGGCGGCATCGACTCGTCACCGGCGGTGAGCGGTGACACCGTGCTGTTCGGGACGCTCGCGAACCGGGTGCACGCGCTCGACCTGCACACGGGCGCCGAGCGGTGGGGGTTCTCGACCGACGACTGGGTGGACTCGAGCCCGGCGATCTGGGGACGGCTGATCGTCTTCGGATCCTACGACGGTCACCTCTACGGTCTCGAGTTCGACACCGAGTGATCCTCGGCGTGGTGGGCGGACGGCGTCCGGCTCAGGCGTCGCCGTCGTCCTCGTCGAGGAAGAATCGGCGCTTGCGGGCATAGAACATCTCGAGCTCGCGGCGGGCGGTGGCGAAGTCGCTGCCATCCGCATGGATCGCCAGCGCCATCTCCTTGGCGCGGTTGACGATCGTCACCTGTTGCCAGTCCTCCTCGAAGATCTCGACGTCGAGCCCATCGAGGAGTCCCTGCACGGTGCGCAGGAACTCCGCCGATTCCATCTGCGCGGCCCGCCGGCGCTCAGCTTCCAGCCATCGTTCGTGCGCCCGGTCGGGCGGAGAGGTGTCCTTGCTCGCCATCGGTTTCTCCACGGCGGCTCAGCCTATGGATCACCGTCGGGCTGCGCAAGACGCGGCTCACGGGTCGATCGCCATGGCACCCGGGCGTTCGATCCGCGCCCTTCTCTCGCTCGAGGACGCATGCTACCGTCAGGCGCTTTGCTTTCCACCGGGCATTCAGTCGGTCGGACGCGTCATCCTCGACGGAGCGCGCCGCATCCGGAGGTCGACCTTGGGTAGCGTGGTCAAGAAGCGTCGCAAGAAGATGCGCAAGCACAAGTACAAGAAGTTGCTGTCCCGGATGCGCCACAAGAAGAAGTAACCGCGGTCCCTCCGACCCAGCACCTCGCCGCTCGCCCCGCGTGTCTTCGTTCGCGGGCGTGAGCGCTCGACCGGGAAAGTGCGCGTGCTGTCGTGCCGGTCGAGCGCGGCCACGGGACTCGAACGGTTGTGCGCCACCGACCGCGAGCGATAGCATCGTCCGTCTCGCGCGATCGGAGGAGGCCGTCGAATGGAGCCGAGCCGCATCCGCCGGTGCCACGCCGCCGACGGCACCGAGCTTCACATCGAGGAGTACGGCTCGGGTGAGCCGCTCGTCCTCTGTAACGGCGTCGTCTGCACGATCGGCCCGTACTGGCGGTTCCTGATCCAGCACCTGGCGAAGATCGGCCGGGTCATCGCGTGGGACTACCGGGGCCACGGCCGCTCGGCGGTGCCCGCCGACCTCGAGGCGTGCCGCATCGAGGACCACGCGTCCGACCTGCGCGCGGTGCTCGATGCCGTCGGCGTGCCGCGCGCCACGCTCATCGGCCACAGCATGGGCTGCCAGGTGATCCTGGAGGCCTACCGGCAGTTTCCCGAGCGCATCCGAGCGCTCGTGCCGATCTGCGGCACCCACGGCCGGCCGTATCGGACCTTCTACGGCAACGACCTCCTCGAGCGCTTCTACGATCCGTTGCTCCGCGAGGTCCGCAAGCACCACGAGGTGGTGCGCCAGATCGCGGACGTCGTGAAGCGGACGCCGATCCCGCAGATCATGGCGCGCGCCGGCGCCGTGCACTGGTACCTAACGCCGTGGTCGACGATGGAGGACTACTTCGACCACGTCTTCTCGATGAACCTCGAGTTCCTGTTCACCGTGGTGCGCCGGATGGGCGAGCACAGTGCCGAGGACGTGCTGCCGACCGTGAGCGTGCCGACGCTGATCATCGCCGGCGAGAAGGATCCGTTCACTCCCCCTGCGGTCGCGTGGGAGATGCACCGGGAGATCCCGGACTCCGAGATCCTCGTGGTGCCGAACGGGACCCACGTCGCGCAGGTCGAGCACCCCGACCTGGTCGCGCTGCGGATCGAGAAGTTCCTCGGAGACCGGGGCATTCTCGAGAGCGAAGCCGCTCGACCGGCGAGCGCACGGCGGGGTCGTGCCGAGCGGCGCTCGCGGCCGCAGCCGACGCGGCAACGGCGACCACCCGCCAAGCCGACGGCTCGCCGTCGTCCGCGCGCCGCGGCGACGGCGAGCCGAGCGTAGCCGAGCCCCGGACGTGACGCGCTCCCTCCTTCGCTCGCTCGTCGCGCTGGTGGTCCTGGTGTTGGCCGCCCCACAGGGACGCGCGGCGGCGCAGGACGGCGACTGGACGATCGAGCGGATCGTCGTGAAGCGCCGCTTCGCGGCCGACCTGGGCGGTCCTGCGCGTGCTGCGCTCTCGCGGAGCGGCACCCTGGCCGTGGACGAGGCGAGCAACGCGCTGATCGTCCGCGACTCTCCGGCGAGCGTGGCCGCGGTCCGCTCGCTCGTGGCACAGCTCGACGTCGAACCGCGCTCCGTGACCGTGCGCGTGCGGACGATCGAGCAGCGCGAGCTCGAGCGCTCCCGCTCGGACGTCGGCGTAGCGGGCTCCCTCGACTCGGGCGGCGAAGCACACGTGCGCGTCGGGCTGGTGCTCGGCAAGGGGTCGATCGGCGGCGCCGCGCGCACCACGCAGGCGCTCACGGTGCAGAGCGGGCAGCGTGCCGTGATCGGGCTCGGCGGCACGCAGCCAGTCGTCGTCGGGCGCACCCGAATGCACGACGAGGTCGGATTCCGGGACTTCGGCAGCCAGATGACCGTGGAACCGACGGTGCTCGGCGACGGCCGCGTGCGCGTCCGCCTCTCGCCCCGATCGACCACACCCGTCGACCCGCGCTCGGGCGTGGCCCGCGGCGCCGGGATCGACACCGAGGTCGTCCTCGCTCCGGGCGAGTCGCTCGTGCTCGGCGGCGTCGACCGGCAGGCCCAGGGCGGCTCGTCGGCGTGGCCCGCGGGTCGAGCGGCCGAGCACCGCGAGGATTCGCTCGTGTACCTCCTCGACGTCGCGCTCGTCGGTGCCGGCGGCGAGGCGCCTACCGTGCGCTGAGCCACCCGGTCCGGTCGGCGAGCGACCGCCTTGCCGGTCACGACGGGACGCCGCTACCAGTCGCATCCGACTGGCGGTTGCCGACGGACCGACCACGGAGAGGACGAGGAATGGAGCCGAAGCTCGCGGTGTTCGTCGACTTCGAGAACGTCGAGCGCGGCATCGAGGAAGCCGGGCTCGGACGGTTCCAGGTCGAGCTCGTCCTCGGGCGGCTGCGCGAGAAGGGCAAGGTGATCGTCTCGCGCGCCTATGCGGACTGGGGCCGCTACTCCACCTACAAGTTCGACTTCCAGGACCACGGCATCGACCTGATCGAGCTGCCCTCGCGCCGCAAGGGCCAGAAGAACATGGCCGACATCAAGATGGTCGTGGACGCGCTCGATTACGCCTGGAAGTGGAGCTACCTCGACTCGTTCGTGATCGTCTCCGGCGACAGCGACTTCACTCCCCTCATCTCCAAGCTGCGCGAGTACAACCGCTTCGTGATGGGCATGGGAGTCCGCAAGTCGACCTCGACGTTGATCGCGGACACCTGCGACGAGTTCGTCTACTACGACGACCTCGTGAAGCTGAAGGAGAAGCAGCGCGAACGGCGTCGCATCGACGACGATCCGACGCAGACGTTCACGCTGCTTCTCGAGACCGTCGACGCCATGAAGGCGAGTCACGAGGTGCTGCTGAGCTCGATGGTCAAGCAGACGATGCTGCGCAAGAAACCGGACTTCGACGAGCGCGCGCTCGGCTTCCGGACCTTCAAGCGGCTGCTCGAGACCGCGCGCGACAAGGGCCTGATCGGCCTCGTTCGCGACGAGCGCAGCGGAACCTACCGGATCGTCGAGCCCGACGAGGCCGCCCCGGCGGCGCCGATCAAGCCCGCTCGATCCGAACGACCAGCGGCGGGTTTACCCCCGGATGCCGCCGTAACGTGAGCGTTCCGGTCTCGTCGGTCGCGAGGCCCCGCACCACCACGACCCGGTTGAGCGGAATCACCCGCTCGATGAACTTGAAGCCGAGCGTGTGCGCGTCCACGCGGAGGTCGAGCTCCGCCGTGAGCACGAACGGGAACTCCTTGACCTTGATCCTGGCCTCGGTCTGGCTCGCGAGCCCGACCCGCTCGAAGCGCTCGACGACCGTCTCCGACTCGAACACCGCGCCCTCGGGATCGACGGTCACCTCATCGTCGCGGTCGGCGAGCCAGAAGATCCCGCACGACCGCCGCTTCGCCATCAGCACGTCTTGCCCGCTCGACGCGTCCTGATCCGCGAGCAAGGGCAGCGCTCCTTCACGCTGTCGCCGCTTCCACATCCGCTCCACGACGTACTCGTAGTAGATGCACGGGCTCGAATCGATCCCGGACCGCAGCGCCGCCGGGGTGCGGGCCATCCCCATCGTCTCGATCGGCAGCCGGAAGGAGCCCTTCGGATGGCGCGCGCGGTGCTCCTGGTAGATCCGCAGCAGCTCACGAACCGGCACGACACGTCCGGCGGTCGGACCTCCGCCCGAAGTCGTGGGGCGTTCGGACCGTTGCGTGGTTCGCACGACGAGATGCTCGCGGCTCGCTCGGCGCCTTCCAGCGCGTCACTCGAAGATGTCCCGGACACGCTCGAAGAAACCGCGCTCGCCGCCGCCCGGCACCTCGCCCTCCTCGCGAGCGAGGGCCTCGTAGAGCTCGCGCTGACGGGGATTGAGCTCGGTCGGCACGTACACCTGGACGCGGACGTTCTGGTCGCCGCGACCGAGGCCGTTGGCCGAGGGCATGCCCTTGCCGCGCAGGCGGTAGATGCGGCCTGGCTGGGTCCCGGGTTGCGTCTTCATGCGGATCGGCCCGTCCAGCGTCGGCACCTGGACCTCGGCTCCCAGCGCCGCCTGCGAGACGGTCAACCGCAGATCGTAGACGAGATCCGAGGCCTCGCGCTTGAACTGCGGATGCTCCTGGACCTGCACCACCACGTAGAGGTCTCCGGCGCTGCCACCACCGGCTCCCATCTCGCCTTCGCCCTGGAGCCGCAACCGGCTCTCGTTCTCGACCCCGGGCGGAACCCGGACCTTCAGCTCGTGCCGCGCCTTGATCGAGCCCGCGCCCTGACAACGGGAGCACGGATCGCGCACGATCCGGCCCTTGCCTTCGCACTGCGTGCACGGCTTCGCGACGTTGAAGAAGCCCTGCTGCACGCGGATCTGGCCGGCGCCACGGCACGATGGACAGGTCGTCGAGCCCGCGGCCGTCGCGGCGCCGCTGCCGTTGCACTGCGTACAGGGACGCCGGCGCGGGACACGGATCTTCTTCTCGGTCCCGAACGCCGCCTCCTCGAGCGTGATCTCGAGGTTGTACCGCAGGTCGCTGCCGCGCTCGCCGCGGGTCGACGCGCCCGGTCCGCGCGCGCCGAAGATGTCGTTGAAGAGATCGCCGAAGAGGTCCTGGAAGTTGCCCGGCCCCTGCTGCGCACCAGGCCCCGGCCTCGCACCGGCGAAGGGGCCGCCAGCGGTGCCGAAGCGATCGTAGTTGGCGCGCTTGGGCGGGTCGCCGAGCACGCCATAGGCCTCCGAGATCTCCTTGAAGCGCTCTTCGGCCTCCGGATTGCCCGGGTTCTTGTCGGGATGGCACTGGTGCGCCAGCCGGCGGTAGGCCTTCTTGATCTCGTCGACCGAGGCGCCGCGGGGCACCCCAAGAACCTGGTAGTAGTCGCGCGCGCGGCTCACGACGCCACGACCTCCGCCGACCCGCTCGTGCGCAGGCGCTCGACGAGCGAGCGCGCGGCGAGCTGGATCGTCTCGAGGTCGGTTCCCTGGATCGCGGCGCGTGCGCGGTCGAGCGCGACCCCCAGCGACCGCTCGCGCTCGCCATCGGTTCGCGAACGTCCTTCCCCGATCCACCGGCTCGCGGTGAGCACGTGCCCTTGCAGCAGCGCCCGCGCACGCAGCAAGCCGTCGCGTAGCCGCTGCGACTCGACGAGGCGGTCGAGCTCCGCGGTGACCGAAGCCACCGACCGCGCCGGGTCGGGGAGGCGCTCGAGCGGAGTCGTCTCGAGCGCCCCGGGCGCGCGTACGCCGACCGTGGCTTGCCCGTCCGCATCGGCCTCGACGACCAGCTCGATGCGGCGGAAATCGTTGCGCGGTCCCGCCGAAGGCCCGACCCGGAACGACGCGAGCGGCACGCCGAGCTCGGCGCGATCGACGTCGCCCTCGACGAGCTCGACCGGCTGACGCTCCAGCGCCGCGACAGGGTATGGCCCGCTCACGGTGGCCGGCAGTGGCGCGAAACGATCGATGAACCGCAGTACCCCCCCGTCGGGGTTGCGGACACCGATCGCATGTGGAGCGACACGCAGCAGGAACACGTCCGGAAGATCCCCTTCGCGGCGCGCGCCGTGTATCGCGGCGCCCACGGCGGCCCACGGGGTGCGCTGCGGATCGACGCGTACCTCGCGCGCCGAGCGAGCACGAAGCGTCTGGGCCAGGAACGTGATCGAGGGCGCACCGCCGGTCAAGATCCAACGAGACACACGGTCCTGCGCGGCGGCGCGCCCCGAGGCGGCGAGTTCGTCCTCGAAGACCGTGATCACCGGGCGAGCGATCTCGCGGAGCCGGTCCAGGTCGAGATTCGCACGCAGGTGCCGCGGCCCCGACGCCGGTAGTGCCAGGAACGGAACCTCGACCGCAACGGGCACCTTCGGTGTGGCTCGCAGGCGCGCCAGCGCGCGCTCGCACTCGTCGTGCAGGCGAGCCACCGCGCGCGGGCGGAGAGACGCGTCGAACGAGATCTCGCCACCGAACGGCTCGGCGAGGAACCGGCTCAGCCGTCCGACCAGGCCATCACCGAACCCGACGCGTCGGCCACCGAACCGTTCGATCTCGATGGCGTCGTCGGTGAGCTCGACGAGCGCGGTACCGACCGCGGCGTTCTCGTTCTCTACCAGCCCGATCGAGCCACGCTCGCCGGCGTCGTGAAGGGCTACCGCGATCGCGGCGGCGGACGGGATGGCATGCGCCCGCTCGAAGCCAGCGGCGCGAGCCGCCACCAGCAGCCGGGCGCGCGCCGCGGCGCTGTACCACGAGGGATACGCGACCACCGCGATGCCGATCGGCTGTCCGACCAGATCGCTCGCGACCGACCGCACCCGCGCGAGCAGGCACGCGACCAGACTCTCGACACTCCAGGTCGCCCCCCGCAGCGAGAAGCACGGGCCCGACTCCGCCACCTCGGCGACCGGGAACGGGTAGAGCGAAAGGTCGTCGTCCTCGGGCCGATCGAGGCCAAGCGAGCGCATCAGATCCGGCGCGGCACCTGAAGGATCGGCGAGCGCCCGCACTCGCGCCGGGAGACCGACAGACACCGCGCCATCGGGCCCGAGGTGGAGCGTGGCCGGGCCGTTCAGTACTGCGCTCTGGACGCGCTCCATGCGCGCGCCCCTCCCGCGCAGCACCACCGTGGCGAGCTGGCGATCCGAGAGATCGATACCGAGTATGGGCTCGTGCGACGCCACCTCGACCCCTCGATCCGGCCGACCGCTCGATCTTACGATGGCATCACCGGGCAAATCACCAACGACGTACCCTTGGCCACCGCCCCCGCGCGCGGCGGGCCGGCTCAGTCCTGCTCGCTCGGCGACGAGTCGGCGTCGGGTTTCCCGTCGGAACCAGGGGCGGGTCCACCCAGCGCCACCCGCTGCACGTCGGCGGTCTTCGGCTCGGCCTTCGCGGTCGCCTTCGCCACCGCGACCATCGCGGGGCGCAGCAGCCGATCGCGGTAACGATAGCCCTTGACGTATTCGCTGGCGACGTGACCGGGAGGCACGTCCGCGCTCTCGACCTGGGTCATCGCGTCGTGGAGCTGCGGATCGAACGGTGTGCCGAACGACGAGAACGGCTCCGCGCCGAACTTGGCGAGGGTGTGAAGGATCTGGTTGTAGGTGATCTTCACGCCCTCGGCGATCGCCGTGACGTCGGATGCTTGGGACGAGGCGCCGAGTGCCCGCTCCAGGTTGTCGATCGCTGGCAGCATCTCCTTGAGCAGCTCCTCGTTCGCGTGCTGCAGCGCGTCCGCCTTCTCCTTGGCCGAGCGCCGGCGGTAATTCTCGAAGTCCGCCTGCAGCCGGAGCCGCGCCTCGTAGCTCTTGTCGCTCTCCACCTTGGCATCCGCGAGCTGGCTCTCGAGTTCGGCGATGCGCCGCTCGAGCTGCGCGAGCAGCTTGGCGGGCAGCTTCTTGCCCTTCTTCCGGCCCGGCTCGGCGTCGTCGCTCGCCGCCTCGGCGGGAGCGAGCTCGCCGGGCTCCTCGGCGGCGGCGCCGAGGCCGGAATCGCCGCGGCGGAGCTGATCGAGAAAGGCCTCGGCCAGGGCCGCGGCCTCGGCGGCGGCCTTCGACTTCTGCGCGCCCTCGTCACCCGCGGACGCCGAGTCGTCGGCGCCTTCGTTGGGTGACCCGGGACGGTTGGGATCTCGTTCCGACAAGGCGTCCTCTCTTCCCCACCCGGGCGAACAGCGCCGCGGTGTACGCCGTCACGCGCTTGATTCGAGCGCTGATTCGTCGCCGCGGGCACGCGGCCGGCTGTCCGTCAGCGAACGTCCAGGAACCGGCTGATGAGCTGCGCGGTGTACTCCACCATCGGGATCACACGCGAGTAATCGAGGCGCGTCGGGCCGATGATCCCGATCGAGCCTAGCGCCGCCTCGCCACGCCGGTACGGCGACGACACCACGACGAGGTCGTCGACGCCCTCGATCCCGGCTTCCGAGCCGATCGTGACACACACACCACCCGCCACGCGCGAGCGATCGAGGATGTTCACGATCAGTTCCCGGTCCTCGAGCGCCTCGAACAGCGAGCGAACCCGCTCGGGATCCGAGAACTCCGGATGCTCGAGCAAACTGGACGTGCCGGAGACGAACACCTCACCCTGGCTGTCCGGCTCGAAGACACACCGGCTCGCCTCGAGCACGCGCCGGGAGAGATCGTCGATCAACGCTCGATCGTGGGCCAGTTCGTCGAGCAAGCCCGCGCGGACCTGATCGAGAGGCACGCCCGTGAGGCGTTCGCGCAGCACCTCGGCGAGCCGTCCCAGGTGCGCCTGGGTGACGTCCTCGTCGAGGTGCACGATGCGATTGACGATCGCGCCCGTGGACGAGACGAAGATCACCAGCACTTCCGCCGGACGGAGGCGGACGAAGTCGACGTGCTGAAACACCGCGTCGCCGAGCGTCGGCGCGAGCGCCATGCCGGGGCAGCGCGACAGCCGGGACAGCACGCGAGAGGCATCGCGCAGGCATCCGGCGAGCCCCGCGTCGGCGTTCGCGGTGACCTGGTTGAGCGACTGGCGATCCGAGCGGCTGAGCGTCGCGTCCCGCATCTTGAGATCGATGAACCAGCGGAACGCGCGCGCGGTGGGCACACGGCCCGCTGAGGTGTACGGGTGCGACAACAGGCCCGCTTCCTCGAGGTCCATCATCTCGTTGCGCACCGTCGCCGGGCTCACGTCGAGCCCGTGGGCCCGCGTCAGCGTCCGCGATCCGACGGGCTCACCGCTGGCGATGTAGGTCTCGATCACCAACTCGAGAACGCGCCGGCTGCGATTCGGGAGCGCTTCCACGGCGCGAGCGGGTCGTGTTGCCGCCCCCCCCTTGGCGTGACCTGTCAAACTCATGATCGGCGTGACCCTGGTGTCCCAGCGTCAAGCTATCAGTCGGCATTTCAAGGTGTCAAGCAATTCCACAGAGCCATGCCGTCCGGATACTCGAATTATTTCAAACGATTAGACACGACCCCGCCCCCGACAGATCGGCCATGGTCAGAGCAAAGAGCATACCGCGCGCCGGCCGCGTTGACCGGACAGCGGCGGAGGGGGCCGGCTGTGGCACGCCGCAGTGGAACACGGTTATGGATTGCCACCGGCC
>CAYMQR010000002.1:0-36052 GCA_964392195.1 uncultured bacterium
TTCGACCACGTCTCGATCTGCGGCGTCGACGAGTACTGGAGCGGCGACCCCGACGCCGACCGCGCCTTCGCCAACGCCAACGGCACGCGCGTGCTGCTCATGCACTCGCCGTGCACGCTGCACGCGATCGACGGCCACCGCTTCGATCTCGCGGTGTGCGGCCACACTCACGGCGGCCACATCGCCCTGCCCGGTGGGCGGCCGATCTGGATCCCGCAGGCCGAGATCAACGCGCCCTACGTGCACGGACGCTTCCAGCTCCCGCCGCCCCACGCCGGCGCGCTGGTGGTGAGCCGCGGCGTCGGCGCCCTCGAGGTGCCGTTCCGCTCCTACGCGCCGCCCGACGTGCTGATCGTCCGCTTCGGGCCGAACGACGGCTGAAGGCCGCGCCGGCGCCGCCGGAACTTCACAAACCGCCATCGAAAATCATCACAATATGCCATCGTAAACTTTTACTTCACGCCATCCCACTTTGAAACTGTTCGCTCTCAGAAGAGATCGTTTCCCCCTTGAATCAGGCTTTTTTCGCCGCCCTCACTCGAGCCCCGTCAGCAGGAAGTTGAAGTCGATGTGCAGCAGGTTGCTCCACGGCCCACCCGCGACCGGCCGGGAACGGGTGTCGTCGGGGTCGAGGTAGGGATTCCCGATGCGGCAGTGCCAGTTCACGATCGCGTCCGGCGTGTAACGCAGCGCGAGCCAGTAGCGCCCCGGCGCGAGCGTCGCGCTCTCTCCGAGCGCGCGGAAGCTGAACGGCACCCACGCGAAGTCCTTGCCGAGCGGCACCTCGCCGAGCGGCACGCGGGCGCTCGTGAGTCGCACTCGTTGGCTCGGCAGGCCGCCCGTGTCGTCGAGGATCTCGACCCACAACGCGCCGTCCTCCTCGCCGCCGAACCTCTGCAGCGCGAGCTCGGCCTCCCACAGCCGCAGCGGGCGGCGAAGCTCGAAGCGCTGGGCGTGGACCTCCTTCGAGGTCACGTACTCGTAGGCCTGCTCGGAGAGATCGAGGAGGCCGATCTCGGCCAGCTCATCGAACACCGGCGCTTGCGGAGACGGCGGTGGGGGCGGCGGATTGGGCGCTCGGACCTCGGTTGGCGGAGCAGGCTCGGGGGGCGTGGGAGGCCGTGGCGGTGTCGGCGCGGGGCGCTCGGCGGGCGCCGGAGGAGCAGGCGGGATCTTCGGAACCGGCGTCGGTGCCGGCATGGGCGGCGTGCCCCCCGGCACCGCGGGGGGTTGCTCGCGAAGCCGCGGGTCGACCACCAAGAGCGGCTTCGGCCGCGGTGGCGGTGGTGCGACCTCGGCTCCGCCCACCGCTGGCAGCACCAGTCCCGCGATGATGAAGCTCTCCGGAACCGGGGCGGCGGCGCGCAGCGCGAGCGTGTTGGTCTCGCCCGAGTATTCGGCCTCGATCGTCTCCTGGAAGCGATTCCTGCGCCCGTAGCCGGTGAAGCGATCCGCGACCTCCGCCGACTCCAGCGCCACCGCCTGCCGGATCAAGTTGGTGCTGACGAAGAAGTGGCTGCTCTGGGGATCGAACGACACCCAGCCCAGCTCGGGAAGCCGCACCTCGACCCACGCGTGGCGCCCCTGCGCGTTGTCGAAGGTGAGCGTCCCATCCGTGAGCGGCACCCGCCACGCGTGCTTGAGCGAAAGGCCGTTCACGACCCGGGCCTCGAGCCCGAGGTCGTGAAGCAGCGCCACCGCCAGGTGCGCGTAGTTCTGGCAGTTACCGCGCCCCTTCTCGAGGGCCTCGGTCGCCGAGTAGCTGGGCGGATTCACCACGTAGTCGACGTGGTCCACGACGTAGCGCAGCACCGCGACCAGGGCGTCGATCTGGCCCCGCGCGTCCTGGCCGAGCTTGCGCGCCAGGCCGCGGATGGCACGGTCGTCCTGGTCGAGCATCCGCGCGTCCTGGAGGTACGGGACGCCCGAGCGCTCGCGCGCCGGGTCGAGCGAGCTCTCGGTGAGCTCACCGAGCGGCTCCAGGTTGGTCGCGAGGCGCGCGGTGAAGTCGACGGTGCAGACGATGCGGGTCGGCGCCTTACGCCACTCGCGCTTCTCGAAGTGGTTGCCATGGCGATCGCTCTCGGGCGTGACACGGTCGGGCGGCGGAGTGCACTCGGTGCGGAAGTTCTCGATGCGTTGGCGGTTGACGGGACCCTCGAAGGACTCGTAGCGCGCCGCCTTCGCCGTGAACGGCCCCGCCATTCCCTCGAGGTCGAAGCGCTGCTCCACGTGGATGCTCACGTCGGCGGCGAGCTCACCCGAGTACCAGAAGCTTCGCGCGTGGGCCGGGGCCTCGAAGGCCGTCGCGCCGAGCACGAGGGCGAGCACGGCGGGTCGGCCGTGGGTGCGCAGCGAGCGCCGGGATCGCACGGCCGCCTCACTCGTACCCGGCGCCGCGCAGGCCGGGGATGGCCCTCAGCGCGGCGAGGCCGTCCTCGAGCCGGGACGCGGGCAGGCTCACCCGGTAGTTCAGTGTGAGCTCGGTGCGTTCCGCGTCCCACGCGAGCTGCGCGAGTTGGCCGCGGTAAGGCGCGAGTACCGCGGTGACCTCCGGCACGCGCGCCGGATCGGCGACCACCACCTTGAGATCTCGCACGTAGCCGCCGATCCCGTGGCGCTCCAGCCAGCCGTCGAGAACCAGCACCATCACGATCATCCCGAACGCCGCGCCCGCGGTCTGGTACATCGCGGCACCGATCGATGCGCCGATCGCGGCCATGAGCCAGATGCTGGTCGCGGTGGTGAAGCCATGCGCGCGCCCACCCCGGCTCGAGAGCGCGCCGGTGCCCAGGAAGCCGACGCCGGCGATCAGCCCGCTGGTGAGACCGAGGTCGATCCCCGCGTAGCGGGTCTGGATCTGCACCAGCACGAACAGGCACGAGCCGGTGCACACCAGGACGTAGGTGCCGAACGGCACCGCCTTGCGCGCGAACTGCCGCTCCAGCGCGATCAGCGAGCTCGCTCCGAACGCGACGATCAGACGGAACACGATGGCGGTCCATGCCTCTTCCATGACGGTCTCCTCGAGCGATGCGAGCCGAATCCGGGTTGGCACGCGCCGGCGTCACAGCGCGGCGGCGATCCCGCGAACGATCTCCTCGGTCGACCCCGCCTCCCGAACGCGGTCGACGTAGCCGTGGAAACGCTCCACGTAGCGGCGCCCCTCGGGCGCGATCGCGCGCCGCCAGTCGCCCTTCGCCAGCGCCGCGTCGACCGCCCCCGGCCCCTGGTTGTAGGCCGCGAGCGCCAGGTCGAGCGCCTCGACGCGATGGCGCGCGCGATAGCCGACCACGTAGCGCGCGAGCTCGCGACCGGTCTTGAGCGCGCTCGCGCGCGGCGCGAACGGGATGCTGGGCGGCTCGGTGCGCAGGTAGAAGTGGTACGTGTGCTGGAACGGGCCGAGGGCACCGGTGGGCGAGACGGCGAACAGGTGACCGCGTGACTCGATCGCCAGCAGCGCGAGGAGCCAGCGCATCGCCTCCGCCGACGACACCTCTGCGTCGCGCGCCACCACCGCCGCCGCCGCCTCGAGGTCGGCACGGAAGAGCGTCGTGAACGCCTCGAAGGTCACTTGGTCACCGACGACGCCGACCTCGGTGCCGAAGTGGCGCGCGATCTCGCCCACCCGGCTCCGCGCCATGGCGTCGCGCTCGGCGGGCGCCAGACGCTGGTAGATCGTCAGGATCAGCGGCCGGATGAAGTCGATGTGCACCTGGCGCGGAATCCGCTCCAGGATCGCGCGCGGCGCGCGCTCCCCGGCGAAGGCGTCGCCGGTGTAGCCGAGCAGCTCGTAGCGAGGCAGCACGAAGTCGCCACCCGGCACCGCGTAAGGCTCGGCGAGCAGCCCCTTGAGATCCGCGAGCCCGAGCGCACGCTCGGCGCGATCGAAGAACAAGGTGTCGTTGCGCACGCTCCGGTAGCGCTCGAAGAACGCCTGATCGCTCATCGCGGTGAGCACGAAGAGGCGGTTCTCGTACGCCTCCTGCGGGATCTCGCGCGCCGGTCCGCGCGAGCCTCGCGGGGCCGAGCGCAGGAAGCGGCGCAGCTCGCGGGTGCGCGGTGGCAGCGCGGGATCCGCGATCGTCTGGCGCGCGGTCGCGGCCAGGAAGGAGAGCGAGTCGGCATCGCGCGCCTCGGGCGCGATCGCGCCGCGCGCGAAGTACGCGGCGGTGACCAAGGTGATCGGCTGGGCGCGAGCGGGGCGCGTGAGCTCCTCGGTGAGGCGCGAGAGCCGGAACGGGCCGACCGCGAAAGGCGCGTTCGGCCGCGAGCCGCCGGCCTCGGCCTCGAGCAGGTAGAGCATCAGCTCGTAGCGGTCGGCGAAGCGGCGCTTGGCGGCGAAGTCGTCGTCGTAGAAGAGATCCACGGCTTCCCAGAAGCTCGCGAACGCGCTCGGGTCCGCGAGCACGACGGTGGGCGCGCCGTTCTCGTCGGCGATCCGGGCGCGCTCGCCGGCGAAGGCGCGCGCGAGGCTCGCGCGGCGTGCCGGGTCGAGCAGCGGTGGATCAGCGCTCAGCACCTCGCGCCTCAGCGTGCCGAGCGCGTCGCGCAGCGCGCCGAAGCGCTCGTCGAAGCGCCGCACCGCGGCCTCGCCGGCGCCCCGATCGGCGGCTCGCGCGCGCTCTTCGTCGCGCGTGAGCCGCCACGCGTCCACCGCCGCGCGCGCCACCAGGTTGTGGGTGAAGTTGGGGTCGAAGGGTCTGCGGGTCTCGACCTCGTGGAGCACGATCTCCTGCAGCAGTTCCACCTGCTCGCGCGCGAGCCGGTCGAACCGTGTATCGAGCCGAGCGAGTCGCTCCCGATCGGCAGCGTCCAGGCCCGTCCCGGCCGCGGCGATGCGCTCGCGCGCCGCCGTGTAGGTCTTCTCCTGGCCGTCGCACAGGTTGCGGATGAACACGAGCCGCGTCGCGACCCAGGCGTCGCCGGCATAGAGCGCCAGGAAGTCCTCGATCTGCGCGCGGACCGGGTCGGTGAGGCTCGCGCCGCCGCCCGCCGCCGTGCCGGCGAGCACGAGCGAGATGGCGATGCCGCTCGCGACCACCGCGATTCGCGAAGCGCGCGCGCGCGTCATCGCGCCTCCAGGTGGAAACGCACCGTGGTCTCTCGCGCGGTTGTATCGCGAGCGCGGACGTCGACGACATGGCGTCCGGGTGGCAGTACCAGGTCCGCCTCCCACACCTCGGCTCCGCGGGCGGGGACGTAGCCACCCTGCTCGTCGAGGCGGACCTCGACCTGCTCCACGCCGAGGGCGTCCTCGGCGAAGCCGAGGACGTGGACCTCGCCCGCGGCGACCACCTCTCCCTCGCCGTGGGACGAGACGCGGATGCGAGGCGGGTCGAGAAGGTCGTGGCCGTCGGAGCGCAGCTCCGCGCCGAATCCGAGCGCCGCGGCGATGGTGGGCGCGATGTCCTCGTTGCCGACCGGCAAGTCGACCGCGAGGCGCGGATGGCCGGGCGGATTCACGATCAAGAGCGGCACGTGGTCCTGTTCGCCGTCGGCGCCGCCGTGCTCGCCGCGATAGGTGTGCCCCTCGACGGCGAAGTAGTAAGGCGCGCGCGCCTCGACGAACAGATCGCCGGAGCGCGCCGAGCCGGCGAGGCCCGCGAGGCGTTCGGCGAGACGATCGCGGCGGCCGGTCTCGACGAGTGTCCACGCGCCGTCCGATCCGCCACGCGCCCCGACCGGAACGAACGCGTGCACGGGCGCTCTCTCGGCCCCGGTCGCGCGCCCCAGCGCGTGGATCCTCTCGACGAATGGCTGCGCGGCGAGCGCCGCGGCCACCGGCTCGAGCGCGTCGAGCCCCGGTGCGGTGCCCCACCCCGCGCCCGGACGGCGCACGCTCACCAGCGCGGCTCCGCCGTTGTCGCCTCCCGTGAACACCAGGCCGACGTCGCGGCTCTGGACGTCGACGTCGCCGCCGCGGTCGAGCGGCACCTGGAGGCCGGCACGCGCGAGCGCGCGATAGACCTCGCGATCGGAGATCGCGTGGCGCGCGTCGTTCGCGACCTCGCGCTGACCGTGGTCAGCGCTGACCACGAGCAACGTCTCGGCCAGCAGACCGCGCCGATCGAGGGCGTCCGCGACCTCGCCGATCAGCGGGTCGATGTGACGCTCCAGGTACCCGGCCTGGCGGTCGCCCGCCGCGCCGGCCGGTCCGGGCCCCTCGAGGTGGGACCACGAGTCGAGACCCGGGAACCACAGCCCCAGCAGCTCGGGTGGTCGGTCTCCCTCGATCCGCGCGATCGCCTTGGCGGCGGCGTCGGCGTCGATCTTGGGGAAGTCCTCGAGGAACCCGAAGAGCTTGCCGCCGAACAGCGCCTCGAGGAGGCCGGGGGACGCGACCTCGCCACCGCCCCGGCGGACGGGGTCGAACACCACCGCGGTCTCGACCTTGCGCCCGCGCGCCGCCTCGGCGCCAGCGAGCGCTTCGTAGATCGTCGGCACGTCCGGCGCGAGGTCCGTCTCGAGCAGCGCGAACCCCGGGAAGCTCCACGCGCGGCCGAGCCCGGGATCGTCGGCGGATCCGAACTTGAGGTACTCGCGGCTGCGCCGCGCGAGCGGCTCTCCGACGTCGAGCGTGCGATCGAACCACTCGTTGCCGGTGATCTCGTGGCGCCCCGGGAGCGCGCCGGTGAAGATCGTGGTGTGGTTCGGGATCGTGTCGGCGGGCAGTGCCGCGAGGCAGCGCTCGAAGCGCACGTAGCCGCGCTCTTGCAGCAGCCCCGCGAGCCGCGGCAGGCGCCCGCCGTCGAGCGCCGCGTAGAGCGAGCGCGCGCGCAGCGCGTCGATGACCAGCACCACCGCGCGCGCGCGCACGTCGAGGCGATCGCGCAGCGCCTTGAGCGCGGTGAGCGCCTCCGCCCCGGTCACCGGGTCGCGTGGACGGAAGCGCTCGCCGGCCTCGCCACCCGCCCCCAGGATCCCCAGCGCCCGCGCCAGCTCGGCGGCTCCGCGGTACCACGCGTGCGGATCCACGTCCGCGAAGTGCGCCGGCTCCCCCACGCCTCGCAGCCCGAGCGTCGCGTCGCGCGACGAGCGGCTCAGCAGGTCCTCGATCACGCCCGCCAGCTCGGCGCGGCTCACCGCCTCGTCGGGGTGGAAGCCGCCGTCGGCGAACCGCTCGAGGCCGCGCACTCCCTGCGCGAGGACGCGGCCGATGTCGGTGGCGTGGCGGTTCGCGGCGGCGTCGCCCGGCAGCGCCGCCGGCGGGCGCGGCGCGGGCACTGCCCTGGGCGGCTCGTAGGTCGGGGGACCGGGCAGCGGCGGCAGGCGATCCACCCGGAGCTCCTGGACGAGCAGTGCCGCCAGCTCGCCTCGCGACAGGCGATCGAGCAAGCCCAGGCGCCTCCCTTCGGGGCTGCGCGGCGCCGCGGCGCGCACGGTCGTGAGTCGCGCCAGCGCGGCGCCCAGCGCCGCCGCGTCGACGTCCGCTCCTCCCAGATCCCGGGCGCGAGAGAGAGCCTCGGCGGCGCGCGCCAGGTCGAGCCCGGCACGAAAGATCGCGCCGAGGCGTGCCAGCGACGCGCCGTCCTCGGCGCGCTGAGCGCGCAGTACCGTCCATTCGCGCGCCGCGAGCTCGAGACCGCCGGACGGCGGCGCATCGCGCGCGCTCGCGTCGGCGAGCACGGCGACGATCGCCCGCGCCACCGCGACTCGCTCGTCGCGGGTCCGGGCCTGGACCAGGGCGCGCCGCAGCACCTCCAGCGCCGTGTCCACGCGACCCGCCGCGCTCGCGCGCGAGGCGGCGTCGAGGGCCTCGGCGAGGCTCGCGCCGAGGGACACGAGGCCCGCCGTCGGTGGCGCCGCCTGGCTCCCGAACGCCTTCACGAAGCCCGCGAGATCCCGCCAGTAGATGGAGAATCCGAAGTGCTCCATCTCGAGGCGCGCGTCCGCGGGCGGCCAGCCCTGCACCTGCATGCGGTAGATCGCGGCCATCGCCCCGGTGCGGTCCTCGCCGTTGCGGCAATGGAAGAACACCGGACGCGCCGCGGGATCGGTGACCACGTCCAGGAAGCGCTCGATGTCGGCGGCGGACGGCGGCTCGCTCGGCGCGAGCGGGATGTGCACGACCCGAAAACCCAGGGCCTCGGCTCGCTCCCGGTACGGGACCGCGTCGCGCAGGCACACCAGCGTCTTCACCTGGGCGCGCTTCAGCACCTCGAGCCCAGCGTCGGTGGGCGACGCGCCGCGATAGACGCCGTCGTCGATGCGCGCGAAGCGCTCGATCCCGTCGACCTGGAACGTCTCGGCCTGCTCCAGCGGCGCGACCTCCGCGCGCGCTGGCCGAGCCGCGCTCGCCAGCACGAACCACACCGCGAGCGCAACCGCGAGGCGGGTCATCGGCGTGGCTTTTCGAAGACGATCCGGCTTCCGGCCTGGTCCTTGGTGACGAGCTCGACACCGCGACCGCGCAGCTCGTCGCGCAGGGTGCGGTTGAACGCCGTGGTGTCCACGTCGCCCCAGAACACCTCGATCTCGACGTGACCTGGCTGACGAACCAGCTCGCGCACGCCCTTGGCATCGGGCGAGGACTGGAGGAAGTCGACCACCCGGTCGGCCTCGCCCTCCCCGTAGCCCACGAGCACCACCGTGTAGGGCGTACCGAGGTCGCGGTCGACCGCGGTCGCGGTCTGCAGCATCTGCGGCGCCACCTGCGCCACCGCGAGGCGCGCGGCGCGGTCGGACGCCGCGCCCACCGTGCGGATCCAGTCCTGCGCCGAGGGCTCGGTGCGGGTGCGCTCGCTGGCGTCGGCCGAGCCCACGCCGAGGACGCGGCCGGTGGTCGCGTCGAAGGCCTTCGCACGCACCGTCGCGTAGCCCATGCTGAAACGACCCGGGCCGGGCGCGGCGCGCTTGCCGCACGCCACCGCGAGGACCACCACCTGCTCGGCGCCCTGGTCGAGCCCGAGGCGCACCAGCTCGCTCTCGGCCGCGCCTCCCATCGCTGAGCCCACGCGCCGCGCCACCGCCGCGCTGGCCTCCACGTCGAACGTGCGGAACTCGCGCTCGGCGAACGCGGCGCTGGCTCCGGCCACCGCCGCATCGACGTACGAGCTCGCCTCGCTGGCGTCGAGCCCGGCGGCTGGATCGGCGCGGCCGATCACCATCAGGCGCTTGCGGCCGGTCTGAACCTGCAGGATCCGATAGGTCGCGAGGTCGTCCTTCACCTGTCCGCGGCGCACCGCCGCATCGAGCCGCACCAGGTAGGTCTCGCCACCGGCCTCGGCGCCCTCGCTCACCACGTCGTAGCGGCTCACGTAGCCGTCGGACGCCGCGTAGATGTGGTCGCGCACGGTGACGAAGTTCTCGGTCAGCGTGCGCGAGTCGATGAGCGTGCCGACGACCTGCTCGACGGCGCGGCGCATGGCGTCGCGGATGGCGGCGTCGCGCGCCGCCGCCACGCCGCCACGGCCGAGCGCCGCGCGGCCTTCCACGGTCACGTGCTGCTCGTCCGCCGGCGGCGACGGTGACGCCGCCTGCTCGACCGACCGCGCGGCGGACGGCGCCGGAGTGAGCGGCAGCGGCGCCGCCGCGCACGCCGCGGAGAGCGCGACCACCAGCCCCAGGCAGCATCGCCGCGCGCCCACGGCGCTCACCACTGGTAGCGGCTCTGGAAGAAGCCGCGGATCTTGCGCACCGAGTCGAGCGCCGTCGCGCCCGGCACCGGATCCTTGATGCCGAACAGGCCGTCCGGGCGCGCCGCCAGGAAGCCGCGCGAGGTGACGAGCAGGATCGCCGCCGACGCGAAGTGATCGGGCTGGACGTCCGAGAAGATCATGTCGCCGCCGAGCCCCTTGGTGGCCGCCTCGCCGGTCACCTTGGTGATGATCGTGTCTAGGAACATCGCGAACTCGGCCTTGGTGATCTTGCGCTCGGGGTCGAAGCGGCCGTCGATCGCCTCCATCACCTGGTACTCGACCATCTTCTCGATCATCGGCTTGGCCCAGTGGCCGTCGACGTCGGTGACCTTGTCGACCCACGGCTCGCGCCGAACCGTGCTCGCCGCGCGCCCCTCGGGGGCCGCGAAGCCCGGTTGCGGGCGGAAGCCCTGCTTGTCGAGGAGGCGGTCGAGCTTGAGCTCGGCGACGAAGATCGCCGCCACGTCGGCGCGCGAGATCTCGGCCGTGGTCGCCACCTGCAGGTACTCCTCGGGCATCCCGGCGAGGGCTTCGCGCGCCGTGTTGACGTCCTTCAGCACGGTCATCGCCGGGGCGTAGTCCTTGTCGATCGCGAGCCCCGCCTCGAGCACGTTGCCGGCCTTCTTGAGCTTGCCGGCCTGGAAATAGGCCCGTCCCATCCAGGTGTGAAGCTCCGCGGAGCGCAGGGCTCGCGCGGCGTCCTGGTCGTCCTCGAACGCGTCCACCGCATCCTCGAGCCAGTCCTTCTCGGCGAGCAGCATCGCGACGCGGATGCGCGCCACGCCGAGCGCCAGCTCGTCGGCGTCGCCGTCGGCGTGGTCGTCGGCGCGCTCCAGCGCCTCGTGCGCCTCCTTGCCCCGCTTCAGCATCGCCAGCGCCACCGCGCGGCTCGCGTGCGCGGGGCCGAGCTTGGGCGCGAGCGCGAGCGCCCGATCGAGCTCGACCAGCGCCGTGTCGGCCTTGCCCTCCTCGATCAGCTGCTTGCCGGCCTGGAGGTGCACCTGCGCCTGGTCGGCCGGCCCCTGCGGCATGAGCTTCTCCATGCCGCACCCCAGCCCCATCGCGAGCACCACACCCAGCACCGCCACGGCCACCGGTCGGGTTCGAGACCCGCGCACTCGATTCGATCTCATGGCGTTCCTCCCACGTCGTTGCCTGCCCGAGCCGCCGTCACGAGCCGCGAACGGCACTCAATCGAGCACGATCATCACGCGCGCCTGCGCCAGGAAGCTCTGGCTCTGGCCCGCGGTGCGCAGCCGCAGGGCCTCCGCCTTGGGGAGCACCAGGTCGGCCTTGGCCGCGCCGCTCGCCGCGCTGGCCTTGAGCACCAGCGGGTTGTCGGTGACGCGGGTGTTGCGGGTCGCGGCGTCGAGGTTCTTCGAGTAGCCGGCCATGCCGTGCTCGATGGCGTAGTCGCGCGACACGTACGCCGAGCCGTAGAGCGGATCACCGCTGTCGTCGACGAGCTTGGGGCTCATCGCGGGGCGCGCGCCCAGCCCGCGCGCATCGATCACCACGCCGGTGTAGGTGGGACCGCCGGGCTCGGACTTGGCGATCTCCTCCTGCACCGTGCCCTTGGGGGGCGTGGCCGGGGGTGGCGGCGTGATCGGGGGCGGGGGCGGAGGCGTGACCGGCGGCGCGGCGGGCGTGACCGCCGGCACCACCGGGGCGGGCGCGGCGGGCGTCGGCATCGCCGGGATGATCGCCGCGGCCACGCTCGGCTTGCCCTTGGTCTCGTGCAAGCCGAGGCGCACGCTCACCGTGCACGTTCCGTCGCCGAGGATCTGCTTGTCGATGGTGGTGGCCTGCACCATCCCCTGGATCTGGGTCTTGATGACGTCGCTCTGGGTCACGTAGTTGGCGACCGTCGTCTCCGAGGTGATCTGCACGCCCTGCACCAGCTCCAGCAGGTTGCGGCGTGCCTCCACCTCCGCCGCTCGGCACGCCATCAACCGCCCCTGCGCCGCGCTGGTGCCCGCGGGCGGCACACCCGAGCCGTCCGCCATCACCGCCTGCGCGCTCCAGTCGATCTGGCCGGTCGGCTGGCCGCGCGCGTCCTTGGCGGGCACGATCACGCTGTCGTCGGCGGCGCGGGCGATGGCGCACGGCCACCCCACGGCTCCAGCCACCAGGAAAGCCGCAAACCATCTCGTCGTCTTCATGGCGTCCTCCTCGCCTCCTCGGGCGGTGCGTCGCCGCCGCGAACCGAGCTGCTGTGATCGTCGCCGGTCCGGTCATTCCCCTCCCGGCTCGGGCGCGGGAGCGTCCGAGACCGGCCCAGCGAGCCATCCCGAAAAGTCGACCTGGCCCACGAAGCTCGTGGGATCGGGCTCGCCGCCCCACCAGTTGCCCTGCGCCAGCACGTACTGGGACGAGCGGCTCTGGATCGGCCAACCGTTGGCGTGGATGTTGTTCGCCTCGATCCGAGGCCTCGCCTGACCCTCGACCTCGATGCCGGCGGTGCCCGCGTTGGCGGTGATCGTCGAGTGGGTGATCTTGGGCTCGGCCGCGCCGCTCACCAGCACGCCGCTCTGCAAGCAGTCGCGGATCAGCGCGTGGGTGATCTCGCCAGCGCCGGCGCGTACCATCAGGCCGTACGCGGCGTGGCGGATGACCACGTGCTCGATCGAGGTCGGCTCGGTCGCCGCGCCGCGGATCTCGATCGCGGCGCGATAGTCGCCCGGCGCGACCGAGCGCTCGGCGCTGTCGAAGCGCACTGGCGCCGCGGCGGTCCCCGCCGCCCACAGCGCGCCACCCTCGACGACCAGCGTCGCGCCACGGCCCGCGTAAAGCAGCGTGACTCCCGCGCCGATCGTGACCCGCGCGCCCTCCGGGATCACCACCTCGCCACGCACCTCGTACGGCGAGTCGGCGGCAACCAGCAGCACCTCACCGGCGAGACGCCCCGTGAGCGCGCGCGGCGCGCTCACCAGGTCGCGCTCCTCTCCCTCCCCGGGTGGCGCGGTCAGGACACTCGCCACCGCCACCGGACCCGCGATCCGCGCCAGCACCCGCGCAGGCTGCGGGCTTCCCCACCAGCTCTTCGCGACCGCGATGCGCGGCCCGGACTGGCGCAGGTCGAAGCCGCCGTTGTCGGCGAACGAGTTGCCGTCGAGAACCGGCATGCCGTCCGAGAGCACACCGTCACCACGGTTGCGGGCGATCGTCGAGCCGCGCACCGTGGGCGACGCGCGTTCGACGCGCAGGCCATGGCGTCCGTTCGACTCGATCGTGCACGAGTCGAGGGTCGGCGCCGCGCCGTCGCGCACGACCGCCCCGTCCTCGCGGTTCGCCGTGATCGTCAGCGCGCGCAGCTCGCTCTTCGCGAACGGGCCCTCGACGACCAGTCCGGTGCCGTTGGCGGTCAGGCGGAGCTCGGAGAGCGCCGGCGACACTCCGACGACCGAGACTCCCACCTCGGCGTCGCGAACCTCGACGTGCGCGAGCGCGCTCTCGGCGCCGCGCAGCACCAACCCCTTCCAGCCGCTCGCTCCACCCCGGAACCGGATACCACGCGCCGCGAGGCCGCGCGCCGCGAGCGCGCCCTCCACCACGATCGCGCCGCCCTCGACCTCCACCGCGGTCCCCGGCTCCAGCTCCAGGCGCGCCCCGGACGGGACCACGAGGTCGCCCCGCACGTGATAGGGCGAGCCCGACTCCCACCACTTCACGACTCCCGCGATCGGGCCGCTCACCTCGGTGGCGCCGTGAGGACGCGGCACGACCTCGACGGCCGCCGACGGCTCGCTCACGTTGCCGGCGCGATCGACGGCCGAGACCCGCAGCCAGACCGGCTGCTGGTTGGCGAGCCCCTTCGCTTCGAGCTCGGTGAGCTCGGTGTCGGCGAGGGGAACGAATCCGCCCAACGGGGTCGCGCTCGTGTAGACCCGGTAGCCCGCGAGATCCGGCGCGGACGACGGCGCCTTCCACGCGAGCCTGGCCAGCCCGTCGCCGGCTGTGGCCAGCAGCTCGGCGGGCGGGGGCGGCGGCTGGGTGTCGATCGCGAACGGCCCGAGGGCGTCGTTCCACTCGGCGCGCACCCCCGACGCGCTCTCCAGCGCCGCGCTCACCACCACAGCGCTCGCCCCGTCGCCCGGGAGCACCGTGTAGGTGCCCTCGTAGCGTCCGGGCTCGGCGGTCGCCTCCTCCATCCGGATGCCGTCCTTCACGCCCCGCAGCGAAAACGACCCGTGCTGACCGGGATCGCCGGTGAGCACGACGTGCACCACGTCGCCCGCCTTGCGGACCTGGCCCGCCGAGTCGTGGAGCACCGAGACGATCCGCGGCGCCTTTCCCCCACCCACCACGGTGGGCTCGGGGATGCCGGTGACCATGCCGCGGAAGAGCTCGTCGGAGGCGCGCAGCAGCACCACCTGGCGCATGTTGAGGGCGGCGCTCGCCGCGCTCGCGAGCGCGCCCACGATCGAGGTCGGGATGTCGCCTTCCTGGAGGCGCGCCACGTCCTGGCCTTCCCACACCAGCTCACCGCTGCGGGCGTCGATCAGCCGGACCTTGGCGCCCACGTTCACCAGCGCGCCCACCACCGCGTATATGCGATCGAAATCGGTGATGTGGCCCATCACCAGCCCATCCACGTGGAGCAACTCGCCGAGACGCTTGGGATCCTCGTTCTCGATCGCCTTGGGATCGGTGAGGCCGGCGGCGGCGAGACGCTGGTCGACGAGCGGCAGCTCGACGTCCTCGAAGTTCTTCGCGGAGAAGTGGTTGTAGAAGCTCTTGCGGACCGTGTCGGACGCCGCCGGGCTCTCGGTCTCGTTCACGAACGGCAGCACCGCCACCCGGCTCGGCAGCCGCGCCGCGAGCTCGGGGCTGAGCTTGGTCTTGCCCTCGTACGACATCGTCGGGGCGTCGAGCTTCTCGGTCTTGACCAGCAGCGGGTTGCCCGAGCACGCCCAGGCGCAGGCGAGCGCAACGATCACCGCCGCCGCGCCGCCACCCCCACGCCGGCGCGGACTTCGCGTCTGGCACCGGGCTTGCGACCGATCTCGGCTTCCCATGACGCGAGATCCCCGGCCCTCAGCGGCGCCCTTGCTGGCCACGCTCGCCCTGATCGCGGGCTGCGCCACCGCTCAACCCCGCTACCTGACCAGCCCGACCCGGCTGTCGGTGGCCGTGATCGGCGTGCGCCCCGCCGTCACCGACCCGCGCCTCCACGACCTCCGGATCGGCTTCGGGCTGGCCAGCCTCGTCACCGAGGAGCTCTACGATTCGGGACGCTTCCGCCTGAGCGAGATCGCCCCGGAGGTGCGCGGACGCCTCGATCGGATGACCGTCGACGCGTGGCAGCGCGCCACGCTCCCCAGCGAGCGCGACCTCGACCGGGTGGCGCGCGATGCGGGCACGGACCTGGTGGCCTTCGGCGAGGTGGTGCGGTTCGAGTCGCCCCGCAGCTCGCTGACGGTCGGGCCATTCTCCACCCAGACCAATCGCCTCGAGGTGGCGGTGCGGATCTGCATCCGCGACGCGGCGACGGCCGAGACCTGGTGCGAGCAAGGCGCCGGCAGCGCGTCGTCGAGCGCGACGGCCGCCGCGTTCGAGTTCCGCGGCGATCGAGTGGTCTTCGACCAGACCTCGGTGGGCAACGCGGTGGCCGAGGCCGTCGACGCCGCGATGAAGGCGCTGATGCAGCCACGTTGAGGGACCATGAACGACGACCCGCGGCGACTCAGGTTCGATCCGGCGATCGATCGACGACGCGCGCTGCTCGCGCTCGGCGCGCTGCTGGCCGGCGGCTGCGCGACCACCTCCACGGTGGCCGAGCACCACGTCCAGGGCCATCTCGGCGGCGGCGCGCCGCTCGCGCGCCCCGGTACCCCGTTCAAAGTGCAGGTGGTGCGACTCGGGCTTTCGCCGGAGGTGCTGCGTGAATGGCCCGACTTGCGCGACAAGCGGCTCGGCTTCGGGCTCTCCAACCGGATCGTCGAGGCGCTCTACGACAGCGGTTGGTTCCGGTTCCTCGAGGAGAAGGACGCGGTCGTCGAGCGCATCGTCGACCAGTGGGACAAGGCGATCAATCGCGACGACCTCTACCGGCCCAAGCACTTCGAGGGCCTGGAGGTCCCGGACTTCCTCGTCTACGGCGAGATCTTCGAGTTCGCCACCGGACGTGAGGAGCGCGCCGCCGGGATCTCGGGCGAATCGCACGGCATCACGCGCCTCGGCATCCAGCTGCGCTTCGCCTCGGTCGCGACGGGCGAGTTCATCCCCGCGTCCGCGGTCGGAGAGGCGGTCGCCGACGACGACGTGCGCACGTTGTTCAGCCACTCGAAACGCGACTTCGCGCAGAGCGCGATCGGCCAGGCCACCCAGTCGGCGCTCGACCAGGCGGTCCCGCAGCTTCTCCGCCGCATCGAGAGCTCGGGCCTCAGGCCGTCGCCCTGAGGGCGACGGCCCGGATCGCGGTGCGCCCGGCGTCATGGCGCGTCCTCACAGGAAGAACGCGCGCATGCCGAGGAACACCGCGTTCGTGCTGTAGTTGTCGATCTCGAACCGGGTGCGGTAGCCGAGGTTGAGCACGAAGCTGCGCGTCACGGCGTAGTCGCCGGAGACGAGCAGCGTGGTGAACGAGCCGACGTCCTCGAGGTCGCTGGTGTCGCCCGGCTTGAGCGCCGTGGTGCGGTAGGCCTGGAGGTTGAACGCGAACGACTCGAACAACGGCACGCCTACGCCGCCGCCGTACGCCACCGAAACCACGTAGTCGGTCTTGCCGTCCGGCCGATCGATGTCGCTCAGCACTCCCTGCCCCACCACGCCGAGCGACAGGATCGCGGGGCCGAGAACGAAGTGAGCCCCGCTCAACAGCCCGCCGCCGTAGAGGAAGGCATCGTCGGGCGTCGAGTCGACCCAGTCGACGTTGCCGTAGAGGCCGATCAGGAAGTAGTCGCCGAGGTCCCAACGCCAACCGAGCTTGCCGCGCGCGGTGTTCTCGCAGGTCACGTCGTCGCCGTCGATCCGCGAGTAGGCGCCGTCGGCGAAGAAGGTGCTGCCGTCGCTGGTGCTCGAGTAGCCGAGCGAGATCTGGTAGGTGCTGCCGTCGATCGGGTCGGCCTCCCAGAAGTCGGCGGTCACGTTGGCGTCGACGGCGCTGAACCTGAGCACGGTCTTCTCGCCGCTCACCGCGGCGCCCGGCGGCGCCTCCTCGGCGGGTGCGCCGGCGCCCGTGGCACCCGACTCTGCGCCGGCCCCGCCAGCCGCGGCGTTCGCCGTCGAGGTGGCCGCGCCGCCGGCCTGCGGCAGCAGCGACTCCGGCACGGCGCGCACGACCACGTGATCGCTGAACACCGAGACCACGTTCTCCTGCGCGACGTCACCCGTGCTGCCCGCCCCGGCGACACCGGTGCCGGCGCCGCCGCCGAGGCACACCCCGCCGACCGCGTCCACCGCGAGCGGGTAGCAGTCGCCGCGCGTGCCGCAGCCCGCGAATTCGCCGAGGCCCGTGCCGCGATCGGTGATGTAGCCGGCCGCCGCGGACGCGCACGACGATTGGAAGTCGTAGTACTCGAAGCACTCCTGGAGCTGCGCCGTCGTGGGGTCCGGGATGGTGCAGCCGATCGGCACTTGCGCGTGCGCAGAGCCCCACAACAGCGCGGTCGAGGCGACCGCGCAAGCGCACGTCCACAACCGTCGAAGCCACGTCTTCGATCGCTTCATGGGAGCTCCTCCCGCGGCGGCGCGCTCGTGCGCGCTCGCCTCGCGAAATCGAGAGATCGAGACCGCCGCCGGGCCGCCAGGTCGCGCTCTCGGGAGGCGGTGTGCCGGGCTCCCGCGTGGACCGGTAGCGCCAGAAATCCGCTCCGTGATCGAGCAAGGCACGTGCCGCGCGCCACCACGGCGCCGAGGGCGGCGCGTGGGCGCCCGGCGCCTCGGGCACGGTAGGGCGCCGTGGTGCTTTGTCTCGATGCGCGGACGTTCGTGGGGGAGCGAGCCCGCCGCGGCCGCCACGCGCACTACGGAACGGAACCCACCAGCGCCGTCGTCGTTACCGGACCGCCACCGCATGCGGCCACGAGGCCATGCGAAACACGCTGGTTCCGAATCGGACCGTGGCCGGGCACTTGCAACTACACGAACCTCGCTGGCGTCGGAGTGAATCACGCATCCGGGAGGGCTCGGCCATGACAGGATCCGCTCGACCACGTACGGCGTTCGCGGCTTTCGTGATCTTGCTCACGGGACTGGTCCCCGCCTGCGGCGGTGGTGGAGGAGGAGGCGAGCCGACCGCCGATCCGCCGGAGCGACCGAGCGAGCTAGTCGCGCGCAACGACCTCGGAGTTTCCCCTGCCCCGGGTGCCGGCGGAGCCGCGGGCCTCCTGCTCCGCTTCGTCCAGCTCACCGACCTCCACGTCATCGACGAGGACTTCCGCTTCTTCTCCGAGGACCTCGAGGACCTGATCGACGACTTCGGTGACGCGATCGGCTTCGGCGGCTACCAGCGCTCCGCCGACCAGGAGACCCGCGACGAGGACGTGGTGAGGGCGTTCGTCGCCACGATCAACGCGATGAGCCCACCGCCGGGCTACGTGATGTGCACCGGCGACAGCGCGGACTCGGGGATCGTCGGCGAGGCCGAGACCGCGCGCGACCTGCTCGACGAGCTCCGCGTGCCGTGGCTCCAGACGGTCGGCAACCACGATGACATGGCGCTCGGAGTGATCCCGCCCGAGGTCGCCGACGACGTGGTGGACGGCGACTTCATGCAGATGGACGACTTCGTCGCGGTCACCTTCGGGGGCCGCCACGAGCCGAGCGAGCGGCTGGCACGGGGCCACGGGTTCGCCCTCAATCCGCGCTACGACGGCACGGATCCGCGCACCAGTCGTGCCTACTACGCCTTCGACGCGGCCCCGCCGCTGGACGGCAACCCGGGCATCCGCTTCATCGTCCTCGAGACCACCGAGGAGGACGGCGGCGCCAACGGCTCGATCGGCGACGAGCAGCTCCGCTGGCTCGGCGACGAGCTCGACGCGCACGCCGACCAGCTCGCGGTGGTGTTCAGCCACGACCGGCTCGCCGACATCGACAATCCGCTCGGCCCCCGCGACGGCCACGACGTCGCCCGGGTCCTCGACCGCCACCCGCAGGTCATCGCCCACGTCTCGGGACACACCCACATCCACTCGGTGAGCGCCCACGCTGGCGCCGCTCCGGGGCAGGGATTCTGGGAAGTCCAGGGCTCGTCGCTCATCGACCAGCCCCAGAACGGGCGGGTTTTCGAGATCTCGAGCAACGGCGACGGCACAGGCACGATCGTCAGCTACGTGTTCGAGCAGCGCGCCCGGGGCGCTCTCGGCGAGAGCGCGCGGATCTCCGCCGCGGCCGCGGCGCAGGACCCGTTCGACGGCTCGGGCGAGCCCGACGACCGGAACGTCGCGCTCACGTTCGCCTTCCCGGGCTGAACGCCCGGCGCGACCGCACCAGCAGCGAAGCAAGCGACCTGGGGGCGGGGCCTGGGCCGGATCCGCGGCGAGGGACCAGGGGCCAACGGCCCCGTGCGGCTCCAACGGACGGGGCGGGGTCTTGGAAAGACCCCGAGAAAGCCAGTGGCGGGGGTCTGGAACAGACCCCCGTTTACAACCCCGGCGGGTCGAAGCGGCCGTTGCCGTCGACGTCCACCCACACCGGGTTGGTGAACGCGGCGGGGTGTTCGTCCTGCGCCGGGGCGGCGACGGTGTCGCCGAGCGCGGTCGCGACGAGCCAGGTGTCTTCGCTGACCCGCACCGTGACGGTGGTGTCGAGGCGGGTGACCGACGTGGAGGGCGGCACGGGAAGGTGGGCGAGCGGCAGCCCGTTGCCGATCACCTCGACGAAGTCGACGTCGATCCACGGCGCCGCCTGGACGCGCACGTGGACGTCGACCAGCCCGTCGGTGTCGGTGAGCGAGTCGCCGATCTGCGCCCGCCCGTCGACCTCCATGGTCAGGAACGGGCCCGAGGTCCACGTGCTGCGGTGCGCCCGCAGCGCGTCGACGAGCGCCTTCGGCGACACGCTGCGCGGATCGTCGGTACCGGCGTGGACGTAGTTGCGGAGCTGGCCGACCTCGCTCCCCTTGAGCCGGTGGGTGTCCGAGTTGCCGGTGGCGGTGAACGTGTAGCCCTGGTTCAGGAGGCTGTACCAGTCGAACAGCAGGTCCTGGGTCAGGTTCACCTCCAACGCGTCGAAGTTCGTGTAGAAGGGCCGCTCGGTCTTGCCGGTGGTGCGGTCGTAGCCGACGTAGTCGAGCTGGCCGAGCAGCCCCGAGCGGCCGTGGTTGAGCTGGGTCAGCGGGTGCGCCGGGTCGCGCTTGGCGGCCTCGTAGATCTCGCCCGCGGTGAGGTCGTTCCAGTCGAGCGCGCCGCCGTCGGGGATGTTCGCGTCGGGCGTGAGCGGGAACGCGTTGAAGTGCCCCATGGTCAGCGTCGAGATCTCGTTCCCGGGCATGGAGTGGAAGACCGGGCTCAGGCCGAGCTCCGCGACCAGCGGCTCGAGGTCGGTCACGAAGTCGTGGTCGGTGCTCGCGACGTACTCGAGGCCCATCGCGACGTTGCTGATCACGCGGTCGCGGCGCCCCACCGGCGAGTCGTCCGAGTTGGTGCAGTGCTGGTGGAAGTCGGCGGCGAGCCAGCCGCGGGTGTCGACCACACGCTCGAGCGCCGCGGTGAGCGGCACGGTGCCGCCTGCGGGCACCTCGAGTCGATCGGTCACGCTCAGCGTGTATTCGGGGCCGCGCGTGACCGTCACGCGGTAGGTGCCGGCGGGCACCGCGACCTCGCCGCCGCCGGTCGCGGTGTAGACGTAGTTGCCGCTCGCCTCGGCGGTGTTGCGCGGGCCGAGGTCGGGGTCGAGCCGGGAGTCGAGGGCGCCGTCCGTGCCGTAGGCCTGGAAGATGAGCTTGCCCGGCGACGACACGCCGCCCGCGGTGAGCTGGTACGCGACCGAGCCGGTGGTGCCGAGGGTGAGGTCGCGGGTGGCGGCGGCGCCCGCGCTCACCTCGACGCTCGCGAAGGGGGACGGGTGGCGGCCGAAGGAGCGCGCCACCATCGAGTAGGTGGCGGGCGGCAGCTCGGTGGCGAAGCGGCCGTCGGCCGCGAGCGCGACGCGCCCCTGGTACGAGCTGTCCGCGCCGTAGAGGTCGATCCAGCTCCCCGCGATCGGCGCGCTGCCGTCGGCGTTGGTGACGCGCCCCTCGAGGTGGCCGGTCGCGGCGCCGCGCAGCGCCAGCACCTGCGCGGAGGCGCTCACGCTGTCACCGTGGCCCACCGTGACCCAGCGCTCGTAGCTCGCGCTCGCGCCCGGGTCGATCGAGAGCCCCTTGAGGCCGTTGGTGAGCGCGCCCGTCTGGGAGGCGTCGACGATCGGCAGGATCAGCTTCCCGCCCGCCGTGCCGTAGCCGTAGCTGGTGCCCTCGCCGATTCCCACCAGGTGATCGACGGTGGCGAGGGTGGGAAAGTCGTCGAGCGGATAGCCGGGTCCGAACACCTGCAGGTCGGACCCGAACAGGATCACGTCGCCGACGATCACGGTGCGGCGCTTCGAGCCGCGGTTGGTGAGCGTGGTGCGGATCGTGACGTGGGCGTCCCCGGGTGCCAGGACGTAGTCGGTGGTGAACGCCAGGTCGAGCGGCGTGTCGGGCAACGAGATGTCGCCGAGCGTCTGGAGGAAGCTGAACGAGCCGTCGTGGCCGGTGACGCGCAGCACCGCCGGCTCGCCGTCCGCGCCTTCGGCGACGACCTCGACGCGCTCGGCCTCCGCCCCACGGGGCAGGAACACCGGGAAGGTCTGGGTGATGCGGTCGTTGCCGGGCTCGCCCTCGGCCCGCACCAGGTCCGCGTCGAGGATGCCGCCGCCGAAGGCGCCCATGAACCCGATCGAAAGCCCCGCGTCCTCGACGATCACGCGGATCCGGTCGTTGCGGATCATCCAGTCGCCGATGCCGGCGATCGCGGCCGGCCCGCCGATCAGCTCCGCGGGATCGGTGATGCGGTACGCCGTGGCGCGCGCGCTCGTGGTGGGCGGGCTCGCCGATCCCGAGCCGCCGCTGCAGCTCGCGGTACCGAGCGCGACGAGCGCCGCGAGCGCGGCCACCAGCCGCCTCGCCACCGGCCCGCGCGCAGCGCGCCTCGCCGCTGTTGGTGAAGCTTCACTCATCGGCCACGGGATGGTCACACACAAGCCGCGCGAACTTCAATCGAGCCCCTCGGGAAGCTGGTAGAACCGGGTCGACCGCACGCCGAGGATCCCGATGCCACCCAGCGCACGCTCGATCGCCACTTCCCTCGCGCTCGCCGCCGTGTTCGCGCACACCGGCTGCTCCGGCGGCTCCGACGGCGGCGGAGGAGGAGGCCGCGGCGGCCTCACGATCCGCGACGAGGCGCTGCTGCCGGTGGGGGCGGCGGGCGCCGGGAGCTGGATCCTGCCAAACGGCCGCCGCATCGAGCCGGCGGGCACCATGGTGCACGTCGACTCGCTGCCCCTCGGCGTGGTGCTGAGCGGCGACGGCCAGACACTGTTCGTGACCTCGAACGGCTCGGACGGTCGGCTCGCGGTGAGCGCGATCGACACTGTCGGCGGCACGGTGGTGTCCTCCCTCGAGCAGCGCGAGGGCCTCTACCTCGGCCTGGCGCTGGCGCCCGACGGCCGCACGCTCTACGCGGGCGGTGGCGGCGCCGAGCGCATCGTGGTCCTCGGCTGGGACGGCGCGGCGCTCACCGAGCAGCGCGCGTTCGCGGCCGGCGAGTTCCCCGCCGGCCTCGCGCTGAGCGCCGACGGCCGCACGCTGTTCGCGCTCACCCAGTCGTCGAACGGACTCGCCAGCTACGACGCCGCGAGCGGCGAACGGCTCGGCACGGTGCCGACCGGCGGCAACCCGTACGCGGTGGCGCTCTCGCCCGACGGCGGCGAGGCCTACGTGTCGTCGGAGAAGAGCGAGACGGTGGGCGTGTTCGACGTCCGCGATGCGGCTGCCATGCGCCAGGTCGCGACGATCCCGGTGCAGAAGAACCCGGAGGCGCTGGCGCTGTCCCGCGACGGCGCGCGGCTCTACGTGGCGAACGCCGACGAGGACTCGATCTCGATCGTCGACGTCCGCAGGCGCAGGGTGGCGAGCACCCTCGACCTGCGCAGCATCAACGCGCAGGGCTACGGCACCGGCCCCAACGCGCTGGCGCTGTCGCCGGACGGCCAGCGGCTCTACGTGGCGCAGGCCGCGGACAACCGCGTGGCGGTCGTGGACCTCGGCGCCAGCGCGGTGATCGGCGCGATCCCCACCGCGTGGTACCCGACCGCGCTCGCGCTCTCGCCCGACGGACGGCGCCTCCACGTGGCGTGCGCCAAGGGCATCGGCGCGGGGCCCAACGACGTCGAGGGCAACGACCTCGTCAACCGCTCCACGATCCAGATCGTCGACGTGCCGAGCGACGCCGAGCTGAGCGCGGCCGCGCTGCGCATCGACGAGATGAACTCGCGCGCCGCCCGCCTCTACGACGTGGACGAGAGCCGCTTCTCGAACCCGATCCCGCTCACCCGTGGCGGCCCCACGCCGATCGAGCACGTCTTCCTGGTGGTGCGCGAGAACAAGACCTACGACGCGCTGCTCGGCGACTTCGCGGGCGGCAACGGCAAGCCGGAGAATTGCCTCTACTGTGGCGATCCCACGCCCAACCTGCACGCGCTGGTCGAGCGCTTCGCGAGCGCCGACAACTACTACACCAACGCCGAGACCTCGGATCAGGGGCACCAGCTCCTGACCTCGTCACTCTCCAACACCTACGTGGAGAAGGTGCGCTTCGCCGAGGAGCGGCCGCTGCCGTTCGAGGCCGAGATCTACCTCAACCCGGCGGTATGGCCGAAGCGCCAGTACCTCTTCCAGGCGCTGCTCGCGAAGGAGATCCCGTTCCGCATCTACGGCGAGGCGGTGGGCACGTGGATCGGCAAGCTCATCTTCGACGCGCGCTACGTCCACTCGAGCCGGATCGACCCGCCGTTCTTCTGGCAGTACAGCCGCGACATCGACAAGATCGAGGAGCGGATCGTCGGGTGGGAGCGAGATGGCGTTCCGCCGTTCGTCTACATGCTGCTGCCCGACGACCACACCCTCGGCTGCGATCCGCCCTACCCCACGCCGCGCTCGATGGTCGCCGACAACGACCTCGCCACCGGGCGGTTCGTCGATTGGCTCACCCACAGCAAGTACTGGGACACCTCGGTGGCGTTCATCGTCGAGGACGACCCGCAGGCCGGCATCGACCACGTCGACGCGCACCGCTCGATCTTCGTCGCGGTGTCACCCTACGCCCGCCGAGCCCACGTCTCCGGCGTGATCGCCCACGAAGGCAGCCTGCTCGCGACGATCGAGCACCTGCTCGGGCTCGACCCGCTCACGATCTACGACGAGCTCGCGCAGCCGATGTGGGACCTGTTCACGAGCACGCCCGACCGCGAGCCGTTCGAGGCGCGCTCACGGCGAGTGCCGGAGGAGATGTCGATGCCGGGCACCAACTGCGGCTTCGCCACGCGCACCATGAACTTCCTCGACCCCGACCAGAACCCCGGGCTCGACGCCGTGCTGCGCGCCCACGAGCGCGAGGCCAAGGCCGCCGCGAACGAGCCGTCGCGGCGGTGGCAGGAGGTCGTGGACGAGAGCGGGCGGTAGAGCCGGACGTACAGCGAACCGCGGTAGCGCCGATGCCTGCGTCACCGCGAATCGGCGGGCGCCCGGCGCGCGCCCCTCCCGAACGGTGTGAAGGCGGCGCGCCGCTCAGGCCCGGCGCAGGACCTTGTCGAGGAACGAGCCGCCGGAGCGGGCCTTCGGGTTGATGCGTTCGAGCGCGTCGAGCGCCGCGGCGCGCACCCTCTCGTCCTCGCTCTTCACCAGCTTGCGGAGCGCGCCGAGCGCCGGCTTGGCCGCGGGGCCGATCAGGCCGAGGGTGCGCGCCGTGAGCGCGCGCACCGTGGGGTCGTCCTTCTTGAGGAGCGCGCACAGCGGATCGACCGCCGGGCGCGCGGCCCAGCCGACGCGGCCCAGAAACTCGATGCACGCCTCGCGCACCCGCGCGTCGGCGAGCCCCTCGATCAGCACCGGCACCGTGGCCGACGCCTCGGCGCCGATCGTGACCATCGCGCCCGCGGCGATGTAGCGCAGGCTCGGGTCCGTCAGCATCGTGCGCAGCTTCGGCACCGCGGGCTTGGCGGCCGGTCCGATGCCGGCGAGGGCGCGCGCCGCGGCGCCGCGGAAGCCCTCGACGTCGAGCGAGTCGACGAGCACCGGCACCGCGTCCACCGCCTGCGGGCCGATGCCGCCGAGCGCCAGGAAGATCGACGGTTTGGAGCGCGCGTCCGCGGTCTTCGCCATGGCGATCAGGGTCGGCAACGCCTCGATCGCCCGCGGGCCGAGGCGGCCAAGCGACTGCACCGCCGCGTCGCGCACGGTGAGGTCCGCGTCCTGGAGCGCGGCGAGCAACAGCTTGATGCAGTCCTTGAACTCGAGGCCGACGCGGCCGAGCGCCTCGACCGCCGTGGCGCGCACCATCACGTCGGTGCCGGAGAGCGCCTTCAGCAGTGCGTCGTTCGAGATCTTCGCCACCGCGTAGCCGGCCTCCGAGCGCACCGCGGCGTGGCGGTGCTTCATGGCGGTGTGCAGGGCGGGGAGCGCGGTGCGCGCAGGTGAGCCGATCGCCGCGAGCGCGTCGATCGAGCCGGTGACGATGTCCTCGTTGTCGTCGGCGAGCGAGTCGACCAGGTCGGGGACCGCGGCCATGCCGATCTTGACCAGCGCGTCGATCGCGGAGGTGCGGACGTGGGGGTCGCGGTTCTTGAGCGCCTCGATCCAGACCACGGTCGACTTGCCTTGGTACACCGCCATGGAAACTCCCGTCGGCCGTCAGCCGGTGCGTTCGATCGCGTTCGTGTGGGCGGGCACGGATTCGCGGTCCAGCGGCCGCAGGCGGTTCGGGTCGATCTCCGTGGCGCGCGAAGGGGCGCTCAAGGAGCGCTCCTTTTTCCTTCCACGTCAAGCGGCGCCGGACGGCGCGTCGGTCGGCAGGGTAACCGCCCGCGCACCGATCCGCGTTCGGGCACGCGGCCACGCTCGCGGACGACGCCAGCGACGCGCCGGAGCCGCTACATTTCCGCGCACCGGACCACGCCGCGCCGCGAGCGCGCGGCCGGACCTCCGCCCACGATGAGCACGCCGAGCGACAGCCGCTCCACCCGTCCTCCGCACGCGTTCAGCGTCGCGCCGATGATGGACCGCACCGACCGCCACTTCCGGTGGCTGGCGCGCCAGCTCACGCGCCGCGCGCTCCTCTACACCGAGATGGTGGTCGCCGACACCATCCTCCACCACGTGAGCGACGGCCGTCTCGAGCACTACGTCGGCTTCGACCCGATCGAGCACCCGGTCGCGATCCAGCTCGGCGGCGACGACCCGCGCAAGCTCGCCGAGGCGTCGCGGATCGTGGCCGAGCGGGGCTACGACGAGATCAACCTCAACGTCGGCTGCCCGTCGGAGCGGGTCAAGGACGGCTGCTTCGGCGCAGTCCTGATGCGCGAGCCGGAGCGCGTCGCCGGGATCGTCGCGGCGATGCGCGACGCGGCGCCGGGCGTGCCGGTCACGATCAAGCACCGCATCGGCGTCGACGAGCTCGACCGCTACGAGGACATGGCGCGCTTCGTCGAGGTGGTGGCGGGCGCGGGCGTGACGAGCTTCGCGGTGCACGCGCGCAAGGCGTGGCTGAGCGGACTCTCGCCGGCCGAGAACCGCACCATCCCGCCCCTGCGCTACGACGACGTGTACCGGCTCAAGAGCGAGCACCCGGATCTCACCATCGTGATCAACGGTGGCGTGGTGGGGATCGACGCCACGCTCGCGCACCTCGAGCGCCTCGACGGCGTGATGGTGGGACGCGCGGCCTACGACGATCCGCTGTGGCTCGGCGAGGTCGACGAGCGCGTGTTCGGGGTCGCGCCGCCGGCCACCGCCACCGACGCGGAGGCGCTCGTCGAGGCGACGATCGGCTACGCGAGCCGCACGGTGGCTGGCCGCACCACGCTGCGCGCGATCTACCGCCACCTGCTCGCGCTCTTCCACGGCCGCCTCGCGGCGCGCCGCGGGCGGCGCCTCCTGAGCGACGCGCTGGCGCGACCGGGCGTGGGGCCGGCCGCGCTCCGCGACGTGCTGCGCCACGTGCGGCGCGAGGTCGACGAGCTCGAGGCGCTCCGCCGCGCGGGGTGACGGATAGACTCGCCCCCCGTGAACGCACCGATCACGCCCTCGTCGCTCGATCCTGATCTGGAACGGGACCTGAGCATCCTGCGCCTCGGCACACCGGGCACGCCCGCGCCGCGGCGGCGCCGCTTCCCGTGGGGCAAGCTCGTCACGCTGGTGGTGCTGGCGGCGGCGATCGGCGGTGGCGTCACCTACTGGCGCGTCACCAAGCCGATCGAGGTGTCGCTGGTGTCGATCGCACCACGCGACCTCGGCCTGCCCTCCACGCTGCTCACGGCGTCGGGCTACATCGTCGCCAAGCGCCAGATCACGGTGAGCAGCAAGACCCAGGGCAAGATCGTCGAGATGCCGGTGACGATCGCCACCGAGCTCGAGCAGGGCGCGCTGATCGCGCGCGTCCAGGACGACGAGCAGCGCGCGCAGGTCAAGGTGGCCGAGGCCGAGCTCGCGCAGGCCGAGCTCGACGTGAGGCGCGCCCGCGAGCTCAGCCGCGACCGCATCGCCTCGCAAGCCGACCTCGACAAGGCCGAGACCAACGTGCTGGTGGCGCGCGCGCGCCTCGAGCTCGCGCGCGAGGCGCTCGCCGACACGCTGGTGACCGCGCCCATCGCCGGCACCGTGATCCGCAAGATCCGCGACGTCGGCGAGTTCCTCACGCTGGGCGTCACCGCCGAGGGAGATCCCGGCTCGTCGGTGGTGACGTTGGCCGACATGTCGGCGATCGACGTCGAGCTCGAGATCAACGAGACCGAGATCACCAAGGTGAAGATGGGCGGCCCGGCGATCGTGACGCCGGAGGCGATCCCCGAGCGCCGCTACCTCGCCGACGTATTCGAGATCGGCGCGATGGCCGACCGCAAGAAGTCGGTGGTGCCGGTGAAGGCGCGGCTGCGCGAGCCGAGCCACGACCTGCGTCCCGACATGTCGGCCAAGGTCACGTTCCTCGTAGAGGAGCCGAGGGGCGCGATCGTGGTGAAGCCCGCGCTGCCCACCTCCGCCGTGGTCCAGCGCGGCGGGCGCAGCGTGGTGCTGCTGGTCGAGAACGATCGTGCGGTGGAGAAGCCCATCGAGACCGAGCCCGCCGACACCGGCTTCGTGGTGGTGAAGAGCGGCGCCACCGAGGGCACCTTCGTGATCGACCAGCCGCCGCCCGAGCTCGCCGCCGGCCAGCGGGTGCACGTCAAGTCGTGAGCGACGGGCGCGCCAACGCCGCGATCGCAGCCGGCGCACCGCTGGTCGAGATCGCGGGGCTCGGGAAGACGTACCACCGCGGCGCCACCGACGTGCCGGTGCTCGTGGACGTCAACCTGACGATCCGCGCCGGCGAGTTCGTGGCGCTGATGGGGCCGTCGGGCTCGGGGAAGTCGACGCTCCTCAACCTGATCGCCGGCATCGACCGGCCCACCACCGGCTCGCTCAAGATCGCCGGGCGCGACATCCAGGGGCTGACCGAGCGCGAGCTCGATCGGTGGCGGAACCGCTCGATCGGCTTCGTGTTCCAGTTCTACAACCTGATGCCGGTGCTCACGGCGCTCGAGAACGTCGAGCTGCCGCTCACGCTCGTCGACATGACGCGCGACGAGCGGCTGGCGCGCGCCGCGGCGGCGCTGCGGATCGTGGGACTCGGCCACCGCATCAGCCACCGTCCGTCCGAGCTCTCGGGCGGCGAGCAGCAGCGGGTCGCGATCGCGCGCGCGCTCGTCACCGACCCGCTCCTGGTGCTCGCCGACGAGCCCACCGGCGACCTCGACGCCAGGAGCGGCACCGAGATCCTCGGCATCATGCGTCTCCTCAACCGCACCGCGGGCAAGACCTTCGTGATGGTCACCCACGACCCGCGCGCCGCCGCCACCGCGGACCGGCTCGTCCACCTCGACAAGGGCCGGCTCACCGACGAGCCCACCCCGTGAACGCGCTCAAGCTCCTGGTCCGCGGGCTGGCGCGGAACCCGCGCCGCACGCTGCTCACGTTCCTCGGCCTGGTGGTGTCGTTCTTCGTCTACACCTCGCTCGCCAGCATCCTGTTCACGCTGACGCAGATGATCGAGCGCACCGGCAGCTCGACCACGCTCTTCCTGCGGCCCAAGTTCGGGATCCGCTTCTGGCGCGCCGAGATCCCGCTCACCTATCTGCCGAGGATCCGCGCCCTGCCCGGCGTGGTCGCGCTCACGCCCTACGACTTCTTCCTCGGCGAGGGGAAGAAGAAGGGCGACTTCGACGTGGCGATCGGAGTCGATCCCGCCACCATCGCCCAGGTTCGCGATCTGAAGGGCGCGTCGAGCGCCGAGCTCGCCACCTTCGCCGCCGAGCGCAGCGGCGCCCTGGTGGGCGAGCGGATGCTCGAGAACAACCACTGGAGGATCGGCGGCGAGGTCACCATGCGGAACCCGCTCAAGGGGCAGAACCTGCCGGTGCGGATCCGCGGCAGCCTCGATCGGGACGGCGACTTCGGCGACGTGCTGCTGGTCCACAACGACTACCTGCAGGACGCCAACGGGCGCACCGGCAAGACCGTGTTCGTCATCGTGAAGGTGGCGCGCCCCGACCTCGCGACGAGCGTGGCGCGCACCATCGACGAGGGCTTCAAGAACTTCACGGTGCCCACCGAGACCATCACCGAGAAGGCGTTCACCGACACCGTGATCGGCGGGCTCTCCGACACGCTGCGCGCGCTCACGGTGATCGGCTACCTGACCCTCGGTGTGACCATGCTGGTGGTGGCGAACACCGTGGCGATGAGCGTGCGCGAGCGCACCACCGAGATCGGCACGATGCGCGCGCTCGGCTTCAGCTCGCGGCGGGTGCTCGGGCTGGTGGTGGGCGAGGCGTCGCTGGTGTCGCTGATCGGCGGGCTGGGCGGCGCGATGCTGGCGTGGGCGGTGTTCCACTTCCAGTGGATCGAGCTGCCGGAGGAGGTGGGGCTCGACATCCGCACCTCGTGGCAGGTGGTGGCGCGCGCCGCCGCGCTGGCGCTGCCGATCGGCGCGCTCGCCGGGCTCAAGCCCGCGTGGGACGCCTCGCGCATGGCGATCACCGATGCGCTGCGCCACGCGGACTGAGGGAATCGCGATGGCCCTGCCCCTCGCTTACTCGTGGCGAAACGTCATGGCGCGCAAGCGGTCCACGCGCGGTTTCCACGGGGGGCTGTACCAGCCCCCCGCCCCTCCGAGAGCGCGGTCTCGGAGGGGCCCCACCCCCGAGCCGCTCGCTGCGCTCGCGCGGTGCCGCTGGCACCGGCCGAGATAAGACACCGTCGGAGCACCAAGCGTGACCCTGCCCCTCGCCTACTCGTGGCGCAACGTCATGGCGCGCAAGCGGTCCACGCTGGTGGTGGTGTTCGGCGTGGCGGCGTCGGTGCTGGTGTTCGTGGTGATGGCGGCGACGGCCAGCGGGATCTCGCGGGTGTCGGTGTCGACGGGCGATCCGCGGAACCTCCTGGTGATGTCGAAGGGCGCGCCGTCGGCGGAGGGATCGAGCCTGTCGCGCGAGGTCGCGAACATCGTGCGCTACCACCCGGGCATCGCTCGCGACGCCCACGGCGAGCCGCTCGCGAGCCCCGAGCTGATCCTGCAGCGGCCGATCCCGCGCAAGGGCGAGCCGCTCGGCTCGATGGTGGGCGCGCGCTACACGCCGATCCGCGGCGTGACGCCGAAGGTGTTCGAGGTCCACACCGGCGCACGCCTCATCGCCGGGCGTTTCCCGCGCGAGCCCGGCGAAGTGATGATCGGCGCTCTCATGCCCGCCAAGCTCGCCGGAGTGGGACTCGGCGACGAGCTCGCGTTCGGCCGCCAGCTCCACCGCGTGGTCGGCGTGTTCGCCGCGGCCGGTCAGGTGTTCGAGGGCGAGGTGTGGGCCGAGCTCGACGACCTCATGAGCGAGAACCACGTGAGCGAGGTGTCGCTGGTGGTGGCGCGGGTCGCGGAGCCGCGGCGGGTCGCCGAGCTCGGCAAGCAGCTCGAGGACGCCCGCAACATCTCGGTCGACGCCAAGCCCGAGCCCAAGTACTACGAGAACGTCGCGCGCTCGGCGGTGGGGTTCCGCTTCCTGGGCAACCTGATCGGCACGATCATGGGGCTCGGAGCCGTGTTCGCCGGCGCCAACACCATGTACGCGGCGATGAGCAAGCGGGTTCGCGAGATGGGGACGCTGCGCGCGCTCGGCTTCGGCGCGTGGTCGGTGGCCGCGGCGCTGCTGATCGAGAGTACGCTGGTAGGGATCCTCGGCGGCGCGCTCGGCATCGCCGCGTCGTTCGCCTTCGACGGCTACGGCATGGACCTCTTCGAGCTGTCGTTTCGCCTCGACGTGACCCGCTCGGCGGTGGCCGGCGGCGCGGCGCTCGCGCTCGCCTCCGGCATCCTCGGCGGGCTGCTCCCCGCGCGCGCCGCCGCGCGCCTCGAGATCGTCGACGCCCTGCGACACGTCTGATCACGCCGCGACGCAGCCGATCGCTGTCGTAGCGCGGGGCTCGTCCCCCGCTCCGTCGTCGACCCTTCGGAACCGTTCCTGCCATTCTTCCGCCGCCGATCACCGCTCACGCCGAGGGCCGCGCATGGAACCGATCGATCGCTACGTCGAGCTGCAGCGCGGGCTCAGGCTCCACGTCCTCGAGTGGGGATCCCCGCACGCGCCCGTGGTGGTCATGGTCCACGGCTGGATGGACATCGCGCGCTCCTGGGATCCGGTGGCCGAGCGCCTCGCCGCGCGCTACCGCGTGCTCGCCGTGGATCTTCGCGGCCACGGCCACTCGAGCTGGATCGGCGCGGGTGCCTACTACCACTTCCCCGACTACCTCCTCGACATCGACGCGGTGGTGCGCGAGCTGGCCGGGCACGAGCGCGTGGTGCTGGTCGGCCACTCGATGGGCGGCATGGCGTGTGGCCTCTTCTCCGGCACCTTCCCCGAGCGCGTGCGCGGCTACGTGAGCGTCGAGGGCCTCGGGCCCGGCGCGATGCGCTTCGACGACGCGCCCGATCACTTCGCCGAGTGGGTCCGCACCAACCGCGAGCAGCTCGCGAAGCAGCCGCGCCCGTACACCACGATCGCCGACGCGGCGGCGCAGCTCCGCCACGCCAACCCGAGGCTCGCCGAGGCGCGCTCGCTGGTGCTCGCCACCCACGGCACCGAGCGCGGCGACGACGGGCTCTATCGCTGGCGCTTCGACCCGCTCCACAAGAGCCGGACGCCGCAGCCCTTCTACGTCGACCAGGCACGCGCGTTCTGGCGCCGCATCACGGCGCCGGTGCTGGTGGTGATCGGCAAGGCGAGCTGGGTACTCGACGTGGTGCCCGACTGGCGCGAGCGCATGTCGGCGATCGCCGACGCGCGGGTGGTCGAGATCGAGGACGCGGGGCACATGATCCACCACGAGCGCCCCGACGAGCTCGCCGCCGCGATCGAGGAGTTCCTCGCCACGCTGCCGCCGTAGCGCGTCGCAGCGACGCCACGAGCGAAGCGCGGAGCCCGCCGCTTCGTCGGCGGGGAGCGTCTCGACAGGCGGCGCGGCAGAGCCGCGCCCTCCAGGCGGGCGGGGGGCTTGAAAAGCCCCCCGAGAAACTCAGGTCGCGGAACGAAGCGCCTCTTCCACGAAGTCGAGGCGGTCGTTGCCCCAGAACATCTCGTCGTCGTTGACGAAGAACGTGGGCGCGCCGAAGGCGCCGCGCTCGACGGCCTCGTTGGTGTTGGCGGTCAGCTCGTCCTTCACGTCCTGGCGCTCGATCGCGGCGAGGAACGCACCGGGCTCGAGACCGGTGCGCTCGGCGATCAGGCCGAGCCCCTCGCTCGAGCTCGCGTCGATACCCTCGGCCCAGATCGCGTGGAAGCAGGCGTTGCGGAACACGCGCTCACGGTCCTCGCGGGCCGCCACCACCGCGCCGCGCATCGCCTTGAGCGAGTTGAACGGAAACACCGACGGCATCTGGATCGTGACGCCGTAGCGGCGCGCCCAGCGCCCGAGGTCGCCGAACATGTAGGCGCCCTTGGCGGGCACGGTCGCGGGCGGCGCGTTGCCGGTCGCCTTCATCACGCCGCCCAGGAAGAACGGGCGCGCGACGAGCTGGCAGTTGGTGCGCGACACGATCCCCGGGATCTGCGCGTTCGCGAGGTACGTGAACGGGCTCACGAAGTCGTAGAAGAATTCGAGCTTGGCCACCGCTTCCTCTCTCGCTCGGCGCGCGGCGTCCGCGCCGGATCTCGTCCGTCGACGGGGGCCGAGTGTAGCCGACGCGCGAGCCTCTCTTCGCGCGCTCGTGCGGCGCGCGGATCCGCCCGCCGCGGCGCGCGGCGCGGCGGCGATCGATGGCCTCCCATCGATCGCGCGAGGAAGTCGGATGCTCGCTACACGGAAACGCGGACTGCGCGGGACGCGCCGCGACGGCTCGCTCGCGAGCACGATCACGCGGGGGCGCGACGCTCGCGCGCGCTCGCGCCGGCTCTCGAAGGAGCCGCGAAACCTCGGCGTTTCCGCTTGACGCGCGCACGCGATGCTCCTAATTTCAGGCGCATTCCACGTCTTCCTTCGACCGCATGGGGCGGTTCGAGACCTGCGAGACGACACGCATCACAGAGGAGAGTCACGAATGGCGACCAAGAAGGCAGCGAAGAAGCCCGCCGGTGCGAAGCCACCCACCAAGTCCGAGGTGTACGCGGCGATCGCGGAAAAGACCGGGCTCGCGAAGAAGCAGGTGGCGGGGGTCTTCGAGGCACTCGCGGGCGTCGCTGCGTCGAACCTCGGCAAGAAGGGATCGGGCGTGTTCGTCGTTCCGCCGGGTCTGCTCAAGCTGACGGTGAAGAACATCCCCGCCAAGCCGGCCGGGAAGCGCATGGACCCCTTCACCAAGACCGAGAAGATGTTCCCCGCGAAGCCGGCCAGCAAGCGCGTCCGCGCCCGGCCGATGAAGTCGCTGAAGGACATGGTCTGATCGACCACGCATCGACCTCGCTCGTCCGCCCCGACCCACGGCCTGGAAACCTCGGCCGCGCGATGTGCCGCGGTTTCCAGGCCTGACAGCGGTCCGGGGCGGGGGGCTGGCCTCAGCCCCCCCCCGGCTTTCCCACCTCGTCAATCCTAAGTCCCAGACGCAGCGACCAACGGTCTCCTGACCGTTGCGGTCGCTGCGCGGCGCCGCGCGACGCCTGGAGCCCGTCGCTTCGTCGGCGGGAAGCCTCTCGTTCCCTTGCGCACGACGAAGCGTGTGCCTCCACGCGGGCGGGGGGCTCGAGAAGCCGCGCGGTCAGCAGACCGCGCCTCCCTGGATCCCGGATCGCGGAGCGAAGGGACTCGCCGAGGTGCGCGTCGCAGCGCGACGCCGCGAGCGAGAGCGAGCGCCTCGGGGGTGGGACCCGCGCGGATTCACTCCGCGCGGGCGGGGGGCTTGAAAAGCCCCCCGCAGCAACTCAGTCGCACCCGGCCTGCAGGTCGGCGCAGTCGTGACCGTCGAGGTAGGCCCCCGACCGGAAGTCGGTGTCGAGGATCGCCGCCACGTCCTGGCCGCACACGGTCCGCGTCAGCAGCCGGCTCGTCGCGGTGGCGTCACCCTCGAGCCAGCGATCGAACCACGCGTGCGTGTACCAGTGGACGAGGTCGTGCTTGTCGGGTGTCCACCCGGAGCCGAACCAGCTATGGGTGGAGGCGGCGAACACGACCTCCATGCTCTCGGTGCGGTTGGCGCGCCACCACGAGTACGCAGTCTTCTTCGCCTCGGGATCGGTGACCACGCAGTCGTCGGACGCCTGGCCCATCGCGGGCACCCGGGGCGTGCGGTACTCGGTGCCCGTGAACCCACACGTCGGCGAGCCGTCGTCGCCGGTCTCGCGCACCGCGAGGTTGTCCCACGCCACCACGGCCTTCACGCGCGAGTCGAGGTCCTGGGTCCTGGCGAGCGAACGCGCACCGAGCGACCAGCCGGCGATCCCGACGCGCGTGATGTCGGTGTCGGCGCGGTACGGATTGTCCGCCGAGCCGAGGAAGTCGAGCGCGCCGCGCAGCGCGAGATCGTAGCTGTCGGGGCTGCCGCCGTTGGACGGCCGCACCACGATCGCCACATAGCCGGAGCCCGCGAGACGTTGCGCGGCCCAGTCCACCGAGTCGGTGTCCGAGAGCCCGGCGGGAAGAATGCCGATCGCTGGATACGGGCGAGTCGGGTAGGCGGTGGGATCGGGTGCGAAGATGCGGGCGCCGAGCGGCAGCCCGGTACCGAGCTCCGCGACGCTCACGTCCTGGAACCGGATCGTGCCCTTCGACGGGTCACAGGGCTCGGGTTCCACCGGTGGACACTCCGCGCCCATCGTCGCCAAGGCGCAGAGCGCCACCCCCACCAGCTTCCGTGCCGCGCGCGCCGCGCTCGATCGCATCGCTCGGTCCCCCCTGGCCGACTCTCTCCGTTCGTGACGCTGCAAGACGAACGCCGACGAGGCGGGCGGCGCACGATACAGATTCGTGCGTTCTCATTGAAGAAAATTCTTCCCGCGGCGACATCACGCCGATTTTCTGACGTCGATCGTCAGGGCTCGGCCAGCACGACCCGGTCGAGCCGGATCAGCTCGCCAACCGACCAGGCCTGGAACGGGCAGCCGCGCGGCTGGTGCGGCGTGTCGGCGTCCGCGATCTCGGAGACGTGACCGAGCCCGGCGTGATCGAGGTGCCGCACGAGCGGATCGTAGAAACGCGCTCGCGCCTCGCGCTTCGCCTCCGCGCCGCCGCCGTTCACGCGCACCCACGCCTCCACGAACGGTCCCGCGAGCCACGGCCACACGGTCCCCTGGTGATAGGCGCCGTCCCGCTCCCGGACGCCGCCCTCGTAGCGCGCCACGTATCCGCGCTCGCCGGGCGCGAGCGAGCGCGGCCCGAGCGGAGTCCAGAGCCGCCGCAGCGCGGCCTCGACGATCGCGCGCGCGCGCGCGCCGTCGATCACCGCGCGCGGCAGCCCGCCCACCGCGAAGAGCTGGTTGGGGCGGATCGCGTCGTCGTCGACGCCGGGCCGGTGATCGGCGTCGATCACGTCGAACAGGCAGCCGCGCTCCTCGTTCCAGAAGCGCGCCGCGAAGGTGCGCTCGCCGCGCTCGAGCACCTCGCTCCAGCGCGGCTCGAAACGCGCTCCGATCGCGAGCGCGTTGAGCCACAGCGCCTGCACCTCCACCGGCTTGCCGATGCGCGGCGTCACCACCCAGTCGCCCACCTTGGCGTCCATCCAGGT
>CAYMQR010000003.1:0-33633 GCA_964392195.1 uncultured bacterium
GCAGGCGACGCGAAGTGCAGGATCGCGTCGAGCGGACCCTCGACGTAGAGGTAGTTGGTGACGTCGAGCTTGATGAAGTGGAAGCGCTCGTGACCCAGGAGATGGCCGATGTTGTCCATTTCGCCGGTGAGCAGATTGTCGACGCAGATGACCTCGTGACCATCGGCCAGAAACCGATCGGACAGGTGAGAACCGATGAAGCCCGCGCCGCCCGTGATGAGTACCCGTCCCATGAATCGGTTTCCTTCCTCGGAATCGCGCTCGAGCCCCGCGCTCAGCGACCGATCGAGTGATACGAGAAGCCGAGCGCTCGCATCTCGTCCTTGTTGTACAGGTTACGCCCGTCGAAGATCACCGGCTGCTTCAGGCTGGTGCGGACCCGCTCGAAGTCGGGACGGCGGAACTCGTTCCACTCGGTGATGATCGCCAGCGCGTCGGCGCCGTCGATCGCGGCGTAGTTCGTGTCGCAGAACGTCACGCGGTCACCGAAGTAACGCCGCGCCTCGTGCATCGCCTCGGGGTCGTGGGCGCGCACCGCCGCGCCGGCCTGCAGGAACGCCTCGATGATCGTGACCGCCGGCGCCATCCGCATGTCGTCGGTGCGCGGCTTGAAGCTGAGCCCCCACACCGCGAGCGTGCGTCCCGAGAGGTCGTTGCCGAAGTGGCGCATGACCTTGTCGATGAAGTGCTGGCGCTGGCTCTGGTTGACGCGCTCCACCGCGTCGAGGATCTCCATCTCGACGCCGTGGTCGGCGCCGGTGCGGATGATCGCCTGCACGTCCTTCGGGAAGCACGAACCGCCGTAACCGAGACCGGGGAAGAGGAAGTGCGGACCGATGCGCGAGTCCGAGCCGATCCCCTTCCGCACCTGGGTCACGTCCGCGCCGACGCGCTCGCAGACCCGCGCGATCTCGTTCATGAAGCTGATCTTGGTCGCGAGCAGCGCGTTGGCGGCGTACTTGGTCATCTCGGCCGACGGGATGTCCATCACCAGGATGGGCTTGTCGGTGCGGACGAAGGGCGCGTAGAGCTCCTTCATGACCTCGGCGACCTCCGGCTTGTCGGTGCCGATCACCACGCGGTCCGGCTTCATGAAGTCCTGGATCGCGTCGCCTTCCTTGAGGAACTCGGGGTTCGAGACGACGTCGAACGGGTGGCTGGTCTCGGCGCGGATGGCGGCGCGGACCTCCTCGGCGGTGCCGACCGGCACGGTCGACTTGTCGACGATGATCTTGTAGCCGTTCATCGTCCGGCCGATCCCGCGCGCCACTTCCAGCACGAAGCGCTTGTCGGCGCGACCGTCGTCACCCTGCGGCGTGCCGACCGCGATGAAGATCAGGCGGCTCTTCTGCACCCCCGCGGCCAGGTCGGTCGTGAAAGTGAGGCGCCCCTCGGCGCGGTTGCGCGCCACGAGCTCCGCGAGGCCGGGCTCGTAGATCGGCACCTTGCCGGCGTTGAGCGCTTCGATCTTGGAGGCGTCCTTGTCGACGCACACCACGTCCCGGCCGCTGTCGGCGAAACACGTCCCCGCGACCAGGCCCACGTAACCCGTACCTACCACGCACACTTCCACGTAACTCTCCTCCCCGCACCGCGCTCGAAACGCCCGCGACTCCGTCGCGGGTCCCCACCCCGGCGGCGAGCGGCCTCAATACGCGTTCTTGTGTCGCAGTCCCTTGATGAAGGTCAGGCCCAGGATACGAAGATCGAAGGACAGGGACCAGTTTTCGATGTAGTAGAGATCACACGCGATTCGCTGCTCGAGCGAGGTGTTGCCCCGCCACCCGTTCACCTGGGCCCAGCCGGTCACGCCGGCCTGCATGCGGTGGCGCAGCATGTATTTCGGGATCTGGTCCTTGAAGCTGTGAATGAACACCGGGCGTTCGGGTCGCGGTCCCACCAGGCTCATCTGCCCCCGCAACACGTTGAAGAGCTGCGGAAGCTCGTCGAGGCTCCAGCGCCGCAACCAGCCGCCGAACGAGGTTCGTCGTGGGTCGTCTTCCGCCGCCCAGACGGGTCCCGTCTCGGCCTCGGCGTCGACGCGCATCGTCCGAAACTTGTACATCCGGAACGTCTGTCCGTCCAGCCCCATGCGTTCCTGACGGTAGAAGATGGGCCCGGGTGAGCTGATCCGGATCGCCAGCCCGATGAGCAGCATCAGCGGCGCGGCGAACACCAGGACGATCGACGACACCACGACGTCGAAGGCGCGCTTGAGGAGTCGGTTCCAGCCGTAGAGCGGCGTCTCCAGGATGTTGACGACCGGGATCCCATCGAAGTCCTCGATTCCGCCGCGCAGGCTGATGAAGCGGTAGAGGTCGGGGACCACCTTGATGTCGACCATGAACGCGCCCACGGCCTCGAGGACCCGCACGAAGCGGTCGTGTGACTCCATGGGGATCGCGACGATGACCTGATCGATGCCGCCGCCCTGGAGGATGCGCGTCACGTCCTCGTAGACGCCGGTGACCGGGATCCCGCGGAGCTGGGTCCCGACCTTGGACGCGTCCTTGCCGAGGATTCCGACGATGTGCAGGCCCATCTCCGGATGCCGCAGGATGCGATCGATCACCTCGCCGCCGAGGCTGCCGGCGCCCACGACCACGACGTGGCGCAGGTTCTGTCCTCGCTTGCGGAGCTGGCGCAGCACCCCGCGGATCACCGAGCGCACCGCCACCACTCCCACCAGCTCGAGGGGCAGGAAGATCGCGAACACGACGCGCGAGGCCTGGAAGAACTCGCGGAACATCGAGTCGACGATGATCAGACCGCCGACCGCGAGCACCGAGGCTCGCAGCACGTTCACGAGCTCGCGCGAGCGGCGCGCGATCCGCTGCGGCTGATAGAGGCCGTGGCTGCGGAACAGCGCGTAGAAGATGGGCAGCACGAACACCAGGAGCTTGGTGTAGCGCTCGAGCTCGGGGACGCCGTAGCGGATCGGGATCGCGTCGGTGACCAGCGGGCTGAAGAACCGCAGCCAGAAGGACATCAGCCACGCGCCGGCGATGATCACCAGGTCGCTCACCACCAGCAGGGTGAGGAACAGGTGGCTGTACTTCTTCAGCATGACGCGGCCACCCGCGGCGTGTCCGGCGTGCGCTCCCGTCCCGGGCCGATCATGGACCGGACCAGGGCCGAGAACTCCTCGCGGAACACCTGCGTGGAGAAGCGCTCCGCGTGGCGGCGGATCGCCCGCGGCGCGAAGGCGTCGCGGCTCGCCTCGAACCGATCGACGGCCTCCCGGAGAGCGTCCGCGGTGAGGGGATCGAAGAGGATGCCGGTCGGCGAGTCGACGCCTGCGGCGCCCAGGTCGCGGACGGTCTCGAGCAGCCCGCCGCGCGCGTGGCCGATCACCGGGGCCCCCATCGCTTGTGCTTCCACCGGCGCGATGCCGAAGTCCTCGTCGGCCGGATGGAGGAACGCGCGGCAACGTGCGTAGGCGTCGCGCAGCCGCGCGGCGTCGACCCAGCCGAGGAACGTCACCTCCGGCCCCGCCACGGTCCGCAGCCGGCGCTCCTCCTGGCCCTTCCCGATCACGACGAGCCGCCGCCCGCTCCCGCGGAAGGCCTCGATCGCCACGTCCACGCCCTTGTAGGGCGCGAGCGCGGTGACCATGAGGTAAAAGTCCTCGCGCTCGGGCGGCGTCGGGTCCGGTCGGAAGGCGTCGACGTCGACCGGCGGGTAGATCATGCCGGCGTCACGACCGTAGATCCGCCGCACGCGCTCCCGCACGTGCTCGGAGATCGCGACGAACTCGGTCACCCGCGCCGCGCTCGCGACGTCCCAGCGCCGCAGGTACGGGAGCACGCGCGCGGCGGCCCACCGGACGGGCGCGGTCGAGCGCTCTCGCGAGAAGTACTCGCCCTCCAGGTCCCACGCGTAGCGCATCGGCGTGAAGCAGTAGCAGAGGTGCGGCGTGCCGGTCTCGACGGGGGCGCCCTTGGCGACGCAGTGGCTCAGGCTGATCACGAAGTCGTACCCGCGCAGGTCGAGGTGCTCGATCGCGGTCGGGAACAGCGGCAGGAAGTGGCGGTAGAAGCGCCGCCGCCCGGGAAGGTGCTGCAGGAACGACGTGCGGATCGGGTGGGACTCGATCGTCCGCGACACCTGGCCCGGCTCGTGGAGGAGCGTGAAGATGTCGGCCGACGGGAAGAGCTCGCACACCTGCTCGAGGCACTTCTCCCCACCGCGCATGCCGTTGAGCCAATCGTGGACCAGGGCGATCTGCACCGGATGCACCCGTAGCGGGATCGATTCCCAGGCGGCACCCGAGACCGAGCGGCGGCTGGTTGTGTGGCGCCGGCGTCCCCGGTGGCTCGCCACCGGCCACCGGCAGGCCCGGGAGACGGGGGCCGGTGCGCAGCGCGCGAGCTGGAGACCCTTTGCGTTGGGCTCGCGGCGTGCCGAGGTTGGAGTAGCACTACCGATGGGGGGCGTCAACCGAGTGGCACCCCTAGGGATTGATCGCGGCGCGATAGACGTCGGCCGCATGCCGCGCCGCGGCATCCCAGCCGAAGGCCTCCGCCCGGGCACGCCCCAGTGCCGCGCGCGCGAGGCGCTCGGTGATGCTCCAGCTCGCGACGGCCCCGAGCGCACGCGCGAGTTCGTCCGGATCGCCGCCGTCGACGTAGACCGCCGCGTCGCCGAGGACCTCCGGCTGTGCCCCGCGCCGGCTCGCCACCACCGGCGTGCCATGAGCGAGCGCCTCGAGCGGAGGTAGGCCGAATCCCTCCTCCCAGGCCGGTGCCGCCAGCACCGCAGCCCCGCCGAGTAGCGCGGCCTGCGCCGAGTCGGGGAACCCACCGAGGAACCGGACCCGGCGCTTCAGCCCCGCGGCGGAGACCTGATCCTCGAGTCGACGGCGATGGCGTTCCTCGTTCCTCCACTGCCCGGCGATCCAGAGCTCGAGTCCGGTCTCGGGAGTCAGGCGGCGGAAGCTCGCCACCAGCGTGTCCACGTTCTTGTGCGGCTTGAGCGATCCCACGTAGAGGACGTAACGGCGGCCGGTGCGCGGCGGCTCGGGGGGCGATGCCGGAAGCTCCACGCCGTTCGGGACGATGGCGATCCGCGAGCGCGGCACGCCGAGCCAGACGCCGAGGTCACGCGCGCTCGCCTCCGACACGGTCAGCACCGTTCGCGCCTGACGGCAGGCCGAGCGCATCACCGTGCGGGCGTAGAGGCGGTGGAGCGGCGTGGCGGGACGCTTGAGGTGGATGACGTCGTGGATCGTCACCAGGGCGGGACACGGCATCGCCGGCGGCAGAACGTAGTGAGGAGCGTGGAAGAGGTCGGCGCCGAGCCTGCGCGCGACCGCTCGCAGGGACCGCATCTGAGCGAGGCCGTACTTCGCGCTCGGCTCGTCGACGAAGGCGAACGCTCCCGGCTCGAATCCGTGCGCGACGAGCTTCTCACCCTCGCCCGGCTGGACCACCAAGCTGAAGCGCCACCGGGGAAGCTCGCCGGGAAGGCGCCGGACGATCTCCCGGACGTGGCGGCCGATGCCTCCGTCGAAGGCCTTCCGCGCGTCTACCAGGACGTGGGGACCGCCATGGCTCGCGTGCTCGCCCCGGGTGCTCACGCGCACGCTCCGGCCGGAGCCAGTACCCGGCGATGGACCTCGCGGGTGGCGACCGCGCAGCGGCGCCACGAGAATGCCTCCGCGCGCGCCAGCCCGCGCTCCCCGAGCTGCACACGGTCCGCCGGCGATTCGAGGAGGCGACGGGCGCATGCGGCGAGCGCCCCTTGCTGACCGGGCTCGGCGAAGCAGACCGCGCCGTCGGCCACCTCGGCGACGGCGGGCAGTCGGTACGCGACGACGGGAGTCCCTCGCGCCATGGCCTCCAGGATCGTGAGGCCGAAGCCCTCCTCCAGCGATGGATGGACGAGTAGCGCGGCTTGCCGGTAGAGCCCGTCGAGCTCGGCCTCGGTCACGTGACCACGCCAGCTCACCTGTCCGGCGATCCCGAGCGCCGCCGCCGCGAGGCGCAGCGGCTCCACGAAGCGTGGATCGTGGTCACCGCACAGCACCAGCGGGTGCGCGCGCCGGAGCGGCTCCGGGAGGCCGGCGTACTCGTCGAGCCAGCCGGCCACGTTCTTGTACGGATCGAGACGGCCGACGTAGAGGATCGGGCCCCGGGCCCGGGCGTCCGCGAGGTTCGGCGCGCCGCCGCGCGGCAGGTCGACCCCGTTCGCGACCACGTCGACGGACACGGTCACGCAGGGATCCTCGCGCAGCTCGTCGCGGGTGGCGTTCGACACGGCGACGACGCGGTCGAGGCGGCCCAGGATCACGTGGAGCGGTAGCCGCGTCGCGAAGAACGCCCGCCACGGCAGCCGCGCGCCAGGTTCCCGTCCGCGCGCCCGCCACGGGATCAGGTCGTGGATCGTGGCGACCGTGCGATAGGGGCCGTGAAGCGGCGACGTCAGCACGTGCGGGACGTGCAGCAGATCGACGCCGAGGGTCCGGACCCAGCGCGGGAACGACAGGAAGTCGCGGGCGCCGAGAAGCGGCACGGGCGAGACCCAGCCGACCGCGGCGGGCTGCAAGCCGCACTCGGCGGCCAGCTCGTCGCGCACCTCGTCGCAGCCGACGGCGAGCCGATACCGCTCGCCACCGTCGAGGGCGAGGAGCTCGCGCGCCAGTGAGCGGGTGTATCGCCCGACGCCGTCCGGGCGCCCCGGCCGGATCCAGCGCGCGTCGAGCGCGATCGTCGTCATCCCCGCACCCGGTTGAAGAGATCGAGGTAGAGGTCTACCCAGCGCCGCGCCGCGCTCGCCTCGGTCCACCGGGCGGCGCGCGCCGTGCCCCGGGCACCGAGCTCACGCGCCAGGTCGGGGGCGGCCAGCAGCTGTTCGATCGCCGCCGCGATGTCGGTGGTCGAGAGCGGGTCGACGTAGATCGCCGCGTCGCCTCCGACCTCCGGGAGCGCGCCGGCGCGTGACGCGATCACCGCCGTCCCGCACGCCATCGCTTCCAGCACCGGCAGCCCGAAGCCCTCGGTCAGCGACGGGAACGCGAGCGCGCGTGCGTCCTGCAGGAGCTCGATCAGATCGCTCTCCGGCACGCGCCCCGTCATGCGCACGTCGCCCGTCAGGCCGAGGGATGCGACGTGCTGCGCGAGCCCCTCGGTCTGCCAGCCGCTCGGCCCCACGATGGCGAGCTGGCAGGCGCCGGGCCGCGCCGCCACCACCTGCGCGAAAGCCGCGAGCAGCCGGTCGAGGTTCTTCTTCGGCTCGCGCACTCCGACGAAGACGAAGTACGGATCCCGGAGCCCGTGCCGCGCCGCCGCGCGTTGCGCGGTCGGCGCGATCCCCGCCCGATCCCTCGGCCGGAACGCGGCGTCCACCCAGTTCGGCACCACCTCGATCCGCGACGCGTCGAGGCCGAACGCCCGCTGGAGATCGGCGCGCGTGTGCTCCGACACCGCGACCACCTGGTCCGCCGCCTTGAGCGCGGGGCCGGTGAAGAGCCTGAAGAACAGGCGGTGCTTCCACGGAACGGTGCCCGGCAGGTGCAGCGGCACCAGATCGTGGACCGTCAGGACCCGGAGCCCCGGGAACGCGAGCGGGAGCTCGAAGTTGGCGACGGCGTGGTAGAGGTCGATCCGGTCGCGGCGCAGGACGGCCGGGAGCCGCAGGTTGGTCCAGGCGATGCGGCTCTGGCCCGGGACGACAGCCACGCGGAAGTTCGCGGGGAGCGCCGTCGGCCCGACCTCCCGGTCGACGTACAGCACGTACTCGTTCCCGGCGTCGTGCCGCGCAAGCGCCCCGACGAGGCGTCGCGTATGGATGCCGAGCCCCGTCGAGTCGCCGAAGCCGAGCCGCGCGTCGATCCCGATCCGCATGGGAGCGGCCGCTCGTTCAGCCGTTCACGACCGGCGCGCGCGACTCGACGACCTCCTTCACGTAGTAGATCGGCTTCGACTGCGACTCGTGGTAGGTGCGTGCGAGCATCTCGGCGACCAGGCCCATGCTGATGAACTGGACACCGACCAGGATCAGCATCACGAACAGCAACAGGATCGGCCGGTTCGACAGGCTCACGCCCCACAGCATCCGCTGCAGCGAGAGCCACGCGGCGCCGAGGAACCCGACACCGCCGCACACCATCCCGAGCAAGCCGAAGATCTGGATCGGCTTGGTCGAGTACGACTCCATGAACTTCACGGTGATGAGGTCCAGCAGCACGCGGATGGTGCGGCCGATGCCGTACTTCGAGACGCCCGCCCGGCGCGCACGATGGTTGACCGGCACCTCGTGCACCGCGACTCCCATCCAGTTGGCGACGGCGGGGATGAAGCGGTGCAGCTCGCCGTAGAGCCGGATCTGCTGGACCACGTCGGCGCGGAACGCCTTGAGCGTGCAGCCGTAGTCGTGGAGGCTCACCCCGGTCACCGCCGAGATGAGCCGATTCGCGATCATCGAGGGCAGTCGCCGGCTCAGGAACGGATCCTTGCGGTCCATGCGCCATCCCGCGACGATGTCGTAGCCCTGCTCGATGCCGGCGAGCAGCTTCGGGACGTCGCGCGGGTCGTTCTGGAGGTCGGCGTCCATGGTGATGATCACCTGGCCGCGTGCGTGATCGAACCCCGCGCTGAGCGCGGCCGTTTGGCCGAAGTTGCGCCGCAGCAGCACCACCCGAGCCTCGGGACGGCTTGCCGCGATCTTGCGGAGCGCGTCGGCCGTGCCGTCTCGCGATCCGTCGTCGACCAGGATCACCTCGAACGACTTGCCGAGTGGCTCGAGCGCGCCCCACACGTCCGCGGCGAGCGCGTCGACGTTCTCGATCTCGTTGTACACGGGGATCACCACCGAGATCTCGGGGCGCACCGGACCTTCGTTCGTCGCGGCTGCGACAGGCGTCGACTTCATCGGCTCGAACCTCCCCTCACCCTTCGCCACGGTCCTGGCGGGAGCTCAGGACGACCTGCACGGATCCAGGCGCCCAGCACAAGCGGCACCACGAGCGCCACCTCGACCAGCAGCAGCCAACCCGAGTGTGCGACCCAGTCCAACGTCAGCGGCCACGCGCGCGACACCGCCGGCACGACCCAGAGCGGCGCGGAGAACCGATGCTCCGAGAGCGGCCACGCGAGAGGAAGCCCGCGCCGTGTCCCCGGGTCGTGAGTCAGCCAGTCGAGCACCAGATGGCTGAGGAACGCGCCCGTGACGAGCGCGACGTCGTGGACCCCCACCGGCCGACGTCTCGAGATCACCCGGAGGACCAGCGCAGACGCCGCCAGCATCACGAAGACCGAGTGACTCGGTCCATGATGGAATCGGGCCGGCGAGCCGACCAGGAGCCCGGGAAGAAAATCGAGATCGGCCGACGCGGCCGCGGACGCACCCAGCGCCACACGGGCCCACGTCGGCGCCGGGCCGCCAGCCGTGAACGCCCAAGCGATGCCGATGGCCAAGTGACCGAGCGGAGTGGACATGACGGTCGTTGCGGGTGTGCCGGGGAAGCCGAGCCGAGCGCGGCGAAACCGGCCGCGCGGCAGGCTGCGCGTTCACGTTCGAGCCGTGATCCGGCGCAGCCCCAGATACGCGAGCCCGCCGAGGATGATCGAGAAGAAGAGCAGCATCACGTGGACGCCGAACGCCGTGAGCAGCGCGATGCTCTTGTCGACGCCGAGCACGCCGTGGAACACGACGCTCCAGGCCCATTCGTAGGTCCCCATCCCGGCGATGCCGTGGAACGGCGTGATGGTCGTCAGCTCCGCCGCGGTCGAGCCGATCACCACGCCCCAGAAGCTCATCTTGGAGGCGGTGCCCGCGTCGTGCATGGCGTGCACCATCAACGTGAACGAGAGGAACTTGGCGTACCAGATCACCAGCGACAGGAGGCCGGCTTTCACGTAGGTCGAGGCGCCGGACGTGCGCTCGAACGTCTCGACCATCCGCTCCGCCGTCTGCTCGATGCGCGCCCTGAGGCTTCCCGGTCTGGCGTTCGCGAGATCGGCGCCGAGCCAGCGATGGATCCAGGCCACGATTCGCGGCATCGCGACCAGCCCGCCGGAGAGGACGACGACGCTCGCGACGGCGACGAGCGGCAGGTCCCGGAAAGCCTCCACGGTGTGAGCGCCGCGGAACGAGGCCACCGAGAGCAGGAAGATCAGTCCGAGCGTGATGAAGTCGAGGAACCGCGACACCACCAGCGAAACGACCCCGTCGGCGGCGGATAGTCCCTTCTTCTCCCGGAGCAGCACGACGTAGGAAAGCTCGCCGATCCGGCTGGGAAGGAGGTTGTTGTACATGATGTGTGCCGACGTGATGAGGTAGAGCTCGGCGAACGACAGGTCCTTGCGCTGCAACAGCACCTGCCAGCGCAACGCGCGGGCGACGTAGCTACCCGCGTAGATCAGGAACGCCGCGACCACCAGCCCGGGACGGATGTTGGCGGCGAAGCGCGCGATCTCGTCCCACTGCAACCCGCGCAGCAGCCACCACACGAGACCGACCGTCAGCACGACGGCGAGCGCCTCGCGCCACGGCGTCGGGGCACGCGGCTCCGACGGCGCGCCGGGCAACGGGGCGGCGATCGAGCTCTCGGTGGAGGTCAAGGCGGGTTGGCTGGACCTCGGCGATCGCGGCGACGTGGGAGTCCGCCGTCGGATCGGCCGTCGCCGCGACGAGCGGGTCCGCGGCTCGCGCTCGCGCGCGCCATCCCCCTCGGCTCTGGCCCTGCGGCGTCGCGAAGCTACGGCACGATGACGCGCCTTGTCAAACGATCTCGAACCCGCGTCGGTGAGCCGTCCACAACCTCGGCACGGCGCGCGCTGCTTGCGGTGCCCGCGAGGACGGCGCTACCATTGATCTTTCGATTCGGTGGCTTCCGAGGCTCCGTCGCGGTCGGGAGCCGAGCTCGAAGCCGCCCCCCTCCCGACGGAGGAATCCGCTAGCCCATGGCCGCTCGACGCGCTCTCTTCATCAACCCGCCGACCGGCAACTACATCCGGGACGACCGCTGCCAGGTTCCGGTCGAGAACTCGACGAGCGTGCTGCGCGCGCCCATCGACCTCGCCTACATGGCGGCCATGGTCGAGCAGGTCGGCTGGGAAGCGCGGATCGTCGACTATCCGGCGGAAGGTCTCGCCTGGAAGGACTTCGAGCGCGACCTCGACGTGTTTCGCCCCGATCTCCTCGCGGTGAGCACGACCACGCCGACGCTCCCTGGGGACATGAGGGCGTGTGAGCTCGCCAAGGCGCGCAACCCGGCGGTGCTCACGATCGCCAAGGGTGCCCACGTCACCACCCACGACGCCGAGACCCTCGCGGCCTTCCCGCAGCTCGACATCGCCATCCGAGGCGAGTGCGAGGAGCTGCTCGGCGAGCTCCTCGCCACCGCTGATCGCTCCTCCGTCCTCGGCATCAGCTACCGGGACGGGGACCGGATCCAGCGCAACCCGGACCGCCCGCGACTCGAGGACCTCGACAGCCTGCCGTGGCCGGCCCGTCACCTCATGAACAACCGGCTCTACATCCGGCCCGACACCGGCGAGCCGCAGACCACGATCCAGACCAGCCGCGGCTGTCCGGCACGCTGCATCTACTGCCTCGTTCCCACGCTCAGCGGATTCGATACGTACCTGCGCTCGCCGGCGAGCATCGTCGCCGAGATGAAGCACTGCGTGACTCGCTTCGGCATCCGCAACTTCTACTTCCGCGCCGACACGTTCACGCTGCAGAAGTCCTGGACGATCGAGCTCTGCAAGCTCATCCAGGAAGCGAACATGGACGTCGAGTGGGTCTGCAACAGCCGCGTCGACACGATGGACCCCGAGCGCGCCCGCGAGATGCGCAAGGCCGGTTGCTGGATGGTGGGCTTCGGGGTCGAGTCCGGCAACCAGGAGATCCTGCGCCACATGAAGAAGGGCGCGACGCTGGCGCAGGCCGAGCGCGCGATCCAGGCGTGCAAGGATGCCGGGATCAAGACCTACCTGTTCTGGGTCCTCGGCAGCCCCTGGGAGACCGCCGAGACGGCGCAGGACACCATCGACTTCGCGCGCAAGCTCGACGGCGACTTCTGCGAGTTCCACATCGCGTATCCGTTCCCCGGCACGCCGCTCCACGAGATCTGCACCGAAGAGGGTCTGCTGGGCGAGGAGCAGCTCACGGGACGCAACGTGAAGCAGGCCGTGGCGCGCAGCTACGCCCTCACCGCGGCCGACCTCAAGAAGATCCAGACCCGGGCACTCCGGTCGTTTTACCTGCGGCCGAGCTACGTCGCTCGAACCCTGCGCTCGATCGACTCGCCGGTGAAGCTCTGGAACTACGCCCGCCGCGGCCTCCAAGTGCTCACCCACCCCTGATGCACGAGACCCAGCGCAACCACGACCGGCGGACCGACGTGAGCGAGATCCCGTCTAACACCCGAAGAGGCGAGCGATCAGCCGCCGAACCCGCCCGCGACACCACGACCCACGCCTCGACGGCGAGCGGTCCGGCGCATCGCGTGACGGTGGTGCTGCCCGCGTACAACGCCGCGCGGACCCTAGAGCGCACCTACGCGGACATTCCCAAGCACGCCGTCGACGACATCATCCTCGTCGACGACGCGAGCCACGACGAGACCGTCGAGAAGGCCCGCCAGCTCGGCATCCACGTGATCGTGCATCCCGAGAACCGGGGATACGGCGGAAACCAGAAGACCTGCTACACGGCGGCGCTCCACCGCGGCGCCGAGGTGATCGTCATGGTCCACCCGGACTACCAGTACGATCCCCGGGTGCTGCCCGACCTCATCGCGCCGATCCTGAGTGGCCGCGCCGACGTGGTGTTCGGATCACGGTTGGCCACCCGCGGCGGCGCCCTCGCCGGCGGCATGCCGCTCTACAAGTTCATCGGCAACCGCTTCCTCACGACGATCGAGAACGTGGTCTTCGGTCGCAACATGAGCGAGTACCACACCGGGCTCCGGGCCTACAGCCGCCGGTTTCTCGAGTCCATCCCGTTCATGAGCAACTCGGACGGCTTCGGCTTCGACTCGGAGGTCGTGGGGCAGATCGTCACAGGCGGTTACCGCCTCGAGGAGATCCCGGTCGAGACCCGGTACTTCCGGGAGGCGTCGAGCGTGAACCTCAAGATGAGCGTCCTCTACGGGCTGAAGACGCTCTCGGTCTGCGGACACGTCCTGTGGTTCCGCCTTCGGCGCCTGGTCGGAGCGGCTCCGGACCGAATTTGACGGGCCTCCGTCCGCGTCACTACCTTGGACCCATCAGTGAGCTCCGGGATCCAGATGACGTCATCCAGTAGCGACGCGGGCGCCAGGATCGCGCTGGTACGCCCGCCGATCCTGAAGATGACCCGGAGCTTGAGCTCCTTCGGGGTCATCCTCCCGATCGGGATCGCGTACGTGGCGGCGGTGCTGCGCCGCGAGGGCCACCGGATCCAGGTCCTGGACGCGCCGGGGCTGGCGCTCGACACGTTCCGCCCCCAGCCGAGCCCCATCGGGACGCTCGAGCTCAACGGGCTGAACCCGGAGGAGATTGTCGAGCGGATCGATGCCGACACCGAGGTGATCGGCATCACCCACATGTTCCTCCACGAGTGGCCGATGGTGCGCGAGATCGCCGAGCGCGCCCGGGCGCGCTTCCCCCGCGCCACGATCGTGCTCGGCGGTGAGAACGCCACGGCTTACCGCCGGTGGATCTTCCAGCAGACCGACGCGGTCGATTACTGCGTGCTCGGCGAGGGCGAGCTGACGATGGCCGAGCTGGTGCGCCGGCTCCGCAGCGGCGAGACGGCCGCCGGTCTGCAGGGCGTCGCATCGCGCGACCCATCGTTGCACCTCGGGCAACCGAGCCTGTCGCCCCGGCAGGTCGACGTCGACTCCTTCCCGCGGCCGGCCTGGGACCTGTTCCCGGTCGAGGGCTACATGAAGGTGGCCGACACCTTCGGTGTCCACCGCGGCCGCTCGATGCCGATGCTCGCGACGCGTGGTTGTCCATACCAGTGTACGTTCTGCTCGTCGCCCGACATGTGGACCACCCGCTACGTTGCTCGGGACGCCGCCGACGTCGTCGACGAGATGACCACGTACGTGCGCCGCTACGGGGTCGAGAACATCAACTTCTGCGACCTCACCGCGTTCGTGAAGCGCGAGTGGGCGCTCGACTTCGTCACCCGGCTGAAGGAAGCCAAGCTCGACATCGCCTGGCAGCTTCCCGCGGGCACCCGCTCCGAGGCCCTCGACCTCGACGTCCTGGCGCTCGCTTACGAGACCGGGTGCCGGAACATCACCTACGCACCCGAGAGCGGGTCGGCCGATCAGCTCGGCCGCATCAAGAAGAAGGTCAAGATCCCGCGGCTGGAGGAGTCGCTCCGCACCGCCCACAAGGTCGGCGTCGTAACCCGGATCAACCTGATCATCGGTCATCCGCACGAGACTGCGCGCGACCTGTGGCAGTCCTACCTTTTCTTGCTGCGCGTGGCGCTCTCGGGCTGCCGCGACGCTTCGGTGATGATCTTCGCGCCGTATCCGGGCAGCGCCGACTTCGAGGAGCTGATGGCGGCGGGCCGGATCGAGATGACGCCGCAGTATCACTACGCGGCGCTGGTCCGCTCCGGGCTCAGCAGCGTCACGTACAACAAGACGTTCGGCACGCGCGCGCTGTTCGCGATCCAGTACTTCTTCCTGGTGTCCTTCTACGGGCTCGCGTACCTGAGCCGCCCGTGGCGCTTCATCGACCTGGTCCGCAGCCTCGTCACGGGCCAGGAGACGAGCAACCTCGACACCCTCGTCCGGGTGAAGATCAAGCGCCGGCTCGGGGATCGGCTGAAGCGTGGGCTCGGCGGTAGGCCGACCGGCGCCGTCACCGTGGCCGAATCAGCGTGAATGCGTGACGCCTCGACGACACGTGTCGCGTCGAGGCGGTCAGGGTTGGCGGCGGGCCTGGGACCCGGCGCCCCGGCTGGTCACGCCTTACCCTGGATGTAGCGCTCCGCTTCCTCGACGTCCTCGGCGCTGCCGATGATGAGCGGGACGCGCTGGTGGAGGCCCTCCGGCTGGATCTCCAGGATCCGCTGGCTCCCGGTCGACGCCGCACCACCGGCTCGCTCGCAGATGAGCGCCAGCGGCGCCGCCTCGTAGAGCAGCCTGAGTTTGCCCTTCGGCGACTTGGAGTCCGCCGGATACAGGAAGATGCCGCCGTAGAGCAGCGTGCGGTGGAAGTCCGCGACGAGCGAGCCGATGTAGCGCGCCTTGTACGGCAGATTCTTGGCCTTGTCGATCGTCTTCAGGCGATCGATGTAGCGGCGCGTACCCTCGGGCCAGAGGTGGTAATTGCCCTCGTTGGTGCTGTAGATCGAGCCGCGCCTCGGAATGCGAATGTCCTGGTGCGAGAGCAGGAACTCGCCGACGCTCGGGTCGAGCGTGAAGCCGTGCACGCCGTCGCCGGTGGTGAACACGAGCATCGTCGAGGTTCCGTAGAGCACGTAGCCGGCGCACACCTGCTCGACACCCGGCTGCATGCAGTCCTGCGGCGTCCCCGGTCCGCTCGCGCTGCGACGGCGGTGCACCGAGAAGATCGTGCCGATGTTGACGTTCGCGTCGATGTTGCTCGACCCGTCGAGCGGGTCGAAGTTGAGGATGTACTTCCCGTGCGGGAACCCGTCCGGGATCGGGATGATGTCCTTCTCTTCCTCGGACGCCATCGTGCACAGGAGGCCGGGGTACTGGAACATCCGGATCATCGTCTCGTGGGCGAACACGTCGAGCTTCTTGACTTCCTCCCCCTGGACGTTGACCGCGCCCGTCGCGCCGAGCACGTCGACGAGCCCCGCATGCGATACCTCACGCTGGATGACCTTGGCGGCGAGCGCGATGTGCGTCAGCAGCGCCGAGAACTCGCCCGTGGCCCCGGGGTGACGGTGCTCGGTCGAAAGGATGAATCGGTTGAGGGTCATCGCTTCGGCCATCGCAACCTCCCTTTCCTGGGTGGGGGATCCGGATTCCGGAGAGCCCAAGGAGGCCGAACGTAGCGGGCGCCGTTCGACCCCGGCAACCGTGCGCGGAAGGCGTGCTCGAGCACGGCGGAGACTCGTTTCCCGGGCTCCGCCGCTCAGGTTCCGTCGCCCGCCTCGCGGTCGGGGGATGCGGGCTCGAGACCTCCGAGGGGCCCGGTCTCGGCTTCCAGCCACGGTGCACGGGCCTTGGCTGCCCCGCCATAGCGTTCCAGGTAGCGAACGATCGCCGCGCGCGCGACTGCCGGCACGTCCTCGAACTCGAGTCCCATTCCTTCCCGGACCTGGACCTGTGCCCCCCGCTTCCCGCCCACGTTGATCCGCACGACCCGGCCTCGCAGGGCGAGCTCGGCGTTCGCGCCCGGGAGCACGAACCGCATCGACACCTTGGTGTCGACCGGGAACGGTGCGTCGGTCTCGACGAAGGCGCCAGTCGCGCTCACGTCGGTGAGCAGCCCCTCTAGCCTCTTGGCGAAGAGCCCGAGCACGACAGGCGCCGCCACGGCGACGCGTGGGTGGCGTCGCTGCTCGGGCCTACCCGGGGAGAACGACTCGAGCACCGCCTCGGCGAGGTCCGCCGCGGCCCACGACCTGCTCGCACACCGCGTGATGCCGCACGCCTGGCAGACCTCCGGCGAGGTCGGGTCGAACGGGTCTTCGACGATCCAGACCGGCACATCGCCGAGCAGACCCTTGGCCTTGAGCCAGCTCAGCACCCCGAGTCCGTCGAACTCGAGCTGACCGACGTCCACCATCACGAGATCCGCACGGCGCCGCTCGGCCCTGAGCCATTCGTACGCCTCGTCCGGGTCCGCGAGCAGCACCGGCGTGAGCCCGCGCTCGGCGAGGCGCTCCGGCAACTCGGATCCCCGGGCCAGGCCTTCGCCGACGAGAGCGACACGGGGCGAAGAGCGCTGGCGGTCGGGTTGCATCGATCGGTGAACGCTCGGCGGCGCGGTGAGGATCCCGGGAGATCGTAGCATCCGGGCGCGGGATCGCGGCTCGTGCTTGCGAGCGCTCGGCAGAGAAAGATACGGTGGGCCAGCGGTCCCCCACCGCCTCCCATCTCGTGGATTCCTCGTCGCCGGCCGACCTCGACTGCCTGTTCGTTCACGTCCCCAAAGCGGCGAACCACTATCTGCCGCTCGGGGATTTCTTCAACGTGACGTACATGCCGATGGGCCTGCCGGCGCTGGCCGACTGGGCCAACCGCGCCGGCTTCCGGACCGAGATCGTGCACCTCGGGGTGGAGTGGATCCGCGATCCCGGCTTCGACCTGTTGCGCTGGCTCGACGGCCGCACGGTCCGCGCGTTCGGTCTCCCGCTCTACTGGCACTACCAGAGCTACGACGTCATCGAGACCGCGCGCCGGCTCAAGGCGCGCTGCCCCGACTCGTTCGTGTTTCTCGGCGGCCTCACCGCGGGCTACTTCGCGGAGCAGATCCTGACGCTGGTGCCCGAGATCGACGCGGTCCTCCAGGGACCCGCCGAAGGCGCGATCGTTCCGCTGCTGGAACGCGTGCGCGCCGGCGACGCGACCGCGCCCGTCGACGCCTGGGTGCGGGACGCCGACGGCCGGCCGGTTCGCAGGCCGCCGAGCACGACGCGCCCGCCGCTCGACGAGCTCGTGTACGCGAACCTCGGCATGATGCGAGGCGCGGACACCTACGCCCAGCTCTTCGGGTTCCCCCTCGCCTACTCCACCGAGCTGCATGCCACCGAGAATCGCGCCCGGCTCTCCGGCGGGCTAGGGAAGTTTCCGCTCTTCATCGGGCGCGGCTGTCCGTGGAGCTGCACGTTCTGCGGTGGCAACCGCGACACCTTGCGGCGCGTGAACGGCACCGCTCACCCCGAGTGGCGCTCCCACGACCGGGTTCTCGCGGACATCCGCCGCGCGATGGGCCACGGCTACCGGGTGGTGTCGACGTGCTTCGATCCCATTCCCGAGCGCGATGGGTACTTCGTCGACCTGTTCGAGCGGATCGCGCGCGAACGCCTCGACGTCGACTGGTACTTCGAGTGCTGGGGACTGCCGACCGAACGCTTCGTCCAGGCGTTCAAGCGAGCGTTCCCCGGTCCGCTCTCCACCATCGCGCTGTCACCCGACGCCGGGAACCAGGCGGTACGGCGCGTGAACAAGCAGCCCTACTACGACGACGACGCGCTCTACCGCACGATGCGGATCCTCGAGTCCGCCGAGGTCGCGACCGACGTCTTCTACACGCTCGCGCTTCCGGGCGAGACGCTCGCCGCGGCCAACGACACGCGCGACCAGATGGCGAGAGTACGGGGGTACCGCAACGCCCGGCGGGTGATGGTCTGGACCGTGCAGCTCGAGCCGGGTTCACCGCAGTTCGAGCGGCCCGAGGCGTTCCGGATGGAGACGGATCGTCGTTCGTTCCTCGACTACTACCGGGTCCACGGAGGAGCGCACGGCGACACCTATTCGAGCCTCGGCTTTAAGATCCGCGACTACTTCGGCGACTCCCGCGACGCCGGATCGATCGCCGACTTCGAGACGCGCGTCCAGGCGTACAAGTGCGCCGACCTGTGCTTCCTCAGCGCCGACCCGCGCGAGCCTGTCGCCGCCGCGAGCGGCCGAGCGCACTGCCTCGAGCGCCGGCGCGAGCTGGCCGCGCGGCGCGGGTTGCCGCCCCCGGCGCGCACGCTCGGGCCCGGGTACGAGTACGCGGACGCATTCGCCGCCGAGGTCCCGCGCCGCGCGGGCCGGTTCCACTGGGTGGCGCCGTCCACCGTTCCGCTCGGCGCCGGGGCGACGCCGTGAGCGGCGCGCCAGCGCCGCGGATTCCGGACCGACGCGCCGTCCGCCTGGTCGATGCCACGCTTCGCGAGGGCGAGCAGACACCAGGTGTGTGGCTCACGCCGGAGGAGAAGCTCACGATCCTCGAGCTCCTCGGCCAGACCGGGATCGCGCTGGTCGACGGCTGCTTCCCCGCCGTGTCGGAGGACGAGCGCCGGTTCCTCACGCTCGCCACCGCGCGGCGCGACCTGCCGACCGTCGCCGCCTCGCTGAGGCTGCGCCTCGAGGAGGTCGAGCTCGCGGCCGATTGCGGCTGCTCGTCGGTGTTCCTCATCGCGCCGGCGAGCGCCGCGCACCGCGAGCTCCGGCTCGGCGGCGGGCGCGACGACGTCGAGCGCCTCGTCGCCACGCTGGTGGCGCGCTGCGAGGCACTCGCGATCGCGCCGCGCCTCGTGCTCGAGGACGCCAGCCGCGCCGATCCCGCCGACGTCGCGGCGCTCCTGCGCGCGGGACGAGCGGCGGGGGTCGGGTGCTTCTTCCTTTGCGACACCGTGGGTGTGTGGACGCCCCGGGCGGCGGCCGCAACGGTGGTCGAGGCCATCGCCACCCTCGGGCCGGGTGTCGAGATCGGTGTCCACTGCCACAACGACTTCGGGATGGCGACGGCGAACACCGTCGCGGCCATCGAGGCTGGCGCACGCTGCGTGACGGTCACCGTCAACGGCATCGGCGAGCGCGCGGGTCACGCGTCGCTCGCCGAGGTCGCGCTCGCGTGCACGGAGATCCTCGGCGTCGACTGCGGCATCGATCCCGCCCGTCTCGCCACGCTCTCCGAGGTGGTCGAGCGGGCGACCGGAATTCCCGTGCCGGTGCAGGCCCCGGTCATCGGCCCGACGGCCTTCCGGCACGAGTCCGGGATGCATGTACAGGGCGTCCTGCGAGACCCGGCGACGTACGAGCCGATGGAACCCGCGCGCTTGCGACGGCACCGCGAGTTCGTGGTCGGGAAGCACACCGGACGCGCGCTGTTGCGCGCGATCGCCGACAAAAGGGGGCTGGTCGTCGACGAAGCGGTGCTGGCTCGCGCGCTCGAGCGGCTGAAGGAGGCGCGCCCGGCCGCGCGCGCCGCGGCCTTCGAGCGCTTCCGGCGCGAGCGCGATCGCTACCTGGCGCTCGCGCTCGGCCTGCCTCTCGATGTCGCCGAACGGTTGCTCCTCGAGTGCGGCGCCCGTCCCTCCCCGTCGACCGAGCCCGCCGCCCGCACGGCGGTCTGAGCGGCACCCATGCTGGTTGCGCGGACCCTCGTCGAGAAGATCCTCGCGCCTAGATCGCGCGGACCGGTGGTCACCGGAAGCCGCTACCACGCGATCGAGGTCGATCTCGTGCTCGCCCACGACGCCACGTTCACGCTCGGGATCGACCGCATCGAGCGCCTCGGCCTGCCGATGCCCGGCGCGCAGAAGCTGCTCTTCGCCGCCGATCACTTCGCGCCGCCGTCGAGCCCCGAGCGCGCCGCGATCCTGGGACGCTACGTCACCTTCCTGGGCGAGCGTGGATTGCCGCGTGACCAGCTCTTCCGTGGCATCAGTCACCAGCTCGCCGTCGAGGATCCACGGGCGGTCCCTGGGAGCGTGGTGGTCGGGGCCGACTCGCACACCACGATGATCGGCGCGCTCGGCTGCTTCGCGACGGGCTTCGGCACCACCGACATCCTGGCGGTGCTCGCCACCGGCACCGCCTTCCTGGAGATCCCCGCGTCGATCGAGCTCGTGGTGCGTGGCCAGCCGGATCCGGTGATCGAGGGGAAGGACCTCGCGCTCGAGATGCTCTCGCTGCTCGGCGAGGACGGGGGGCTCGGCCACGCGATCGAGGTCCACGACCGTACCGCGGCCGGCATCGGCTTCGACGCGCGCTGCGCCATCACCAACCAGGCCGTCGAGGCGGGCGCGACCAGCGCGGCGTTCGTGCCCGACGCGGTCACGGCGCGGTATCTGGCCTCCCGCGACGGCGTCGAGACCCGTGATCTCGAGCGGTGGCGGCCCGATCCGGATGCGAGCTATGCCCGCACGCTCTCGCTCGACGCGTCGTCGCTGGCGCCGCGGGTCGCGCGACCTGGCTCGCCCGCGGACGTCGTGCCGGTCGCGGAGGTGGCCGGCGAGCCGATCCAGCAGGCGTTCGTGGGATCCTGCGCGGGTGGCCGTGTGAGCGAGATCGAGGCCGCCGCGGCCATCGTGCGGGGCCGCCGGATCGCCCCGGGCGTGCGCATGGTGGTCACCCCGGCGAGCGAGCAGGTGTGGCGCGCGACGTCGCGAAGTGGCGCTCTCGAGACGCTCAGCGAGGCCGGCGCGCTCGTCACCAACCCGTCGTGCGGAGCCTGCGGCGGGATCGACAAGGGCCTCCTCGCGGCCGGGGAGCTCTGCATCAGCACGTCGAATCGCAACGGTCCCGGGCGCATGGGGCACCGCGATGCCCGCATCATGCTCGCCAGCGCCGCGACCGTGGCGGCCTCGGCCGTGACGGGACGCGTGACCGACCCTCGCCAACTCGCCGCCGCTGGGTCCGCCGTTCCCTCTCCGGTGCTCGCGTGAGCACGCCGGTGCACCGAGCCCCCCGAGAGGCTGGCCGCCTGCGTGGGCGTGCGCTCGTGCTCGGCGAACACGTCAACGCGGACCTCCTGCATCCGCCCGCGTTCTTCTCGCTCGACGCGGCGCGTGTCCGATCCGGCTTTCTCGCCGGGCTCGGCTGGGAGGACCGGCCGGGCACCCTCGACAGCCGCTGGATCGTCGTGGCGGGGCGGAACTTCGGCTGTGGCTCGAGCCGCGAGACCACGGTGGACGCTCTCCGGCGTGGCGGCGTGGTCGCCGTCGTGGCGCCGAGCTTCGGGCGCATCTTCCAGCGCACGGCCACCGCGCTCGGGTTGCCATGCTTCACCACCGCCGACACGGCGACGCTCGCCTCGATCCAGCCGCACTCGCTGGTCGAGCTCGATCCGTCCGCGCCGTCTCTCGTCGCCGCTGAGCGTGGCCTCCGGGTCGCGCTCGACCGGCCAGATCCATTTCTCGAGGCGGTCCGTGACGCAGGCGGGCTGCTCGAATGGCTCGGGCACCAGCGCCCATGACGGCCATTCGAAGCGGGCGTCGCCCGTACGACTACGACGTCGCGGTGGTCGGGGCGGGACCGGCCGGGCTTGCCGCTGCGATCCGAGCCCGCTGGCTCAAGGGGTTCGATCCATGGCCGAGCAGCGTCGTGGTCTTCGACCCAGGGCCTCTCGGCGGGCTCGGCCGCTGGGGCTCCTGCGTCCTGACCGGACCCGGGTGGTCACTCTCCGGCGCCGAGCTGACCGATCGTCTCGCGGCGGATGTCCGGGGCCTCGCCATCCCGGTGCTCCGGGAAGCCGTGACGCGCGTGGTGCGGGACGGCCCGTATCTGGTGCTGCGTGCTGGCGACCGCGACGTGCGGACGCTCGCGATCGTGCTCGCCTCGGGCTTGAGGACCCTCGCGAACGAGGATCGGCACTTCCCCGACGGAGTGATCATCGCCATGAAGGGGCGGGCACACCTCCGATCGCTCGTCGGGCGCGCCATCGAAGCCGGCCGCAGGGACGGGTTGGTCGTGGTCGGGAACGCTCACACCGCGCTGCTCGTGCCGGTCTTCGCCGAGCTCGGCGGCTCGGTCCGGATCCGGTGGGTGGTCGAGCCCTCGACCACCGCCACCTCGAGCACCCACGGCGAGGTGCCCACCGCGCTTCCCCACCCCACCCTGCACGGCCGGCTGGTCGCGGTCGAGGGCGACGAGCAGGTGGCAGGCGTGACGATCGCGACCGCCGACGGCCCGGTCCACCTCCCCTGCAGCGGCGTCTTCATCGATTATCACGCCTTCGAGATCCGGCCCGCGGTGTCGGTCGAAGGCCTCGGCCACCTGGGCATCCGAGCCACCGGGGAAGGATTCGTGGAGACGGACTCGTGGAACGAGACGCGGGCGCCCGGCATCTTCGCCGCCGGTGACGTGACCGGTCGCTACGCCTCCACGCTCACCGCCCTCGGGGATGGAGTGAGCGCGGGGTTCGGCGCTCACCGCCACGCCTTCCGCGCCAAGTTCGGTGTCGAACCCGACCTGTTCGCCTACCGCGGCCTGGCGCGGCCGCTGGCGCCGGACGGGGAACGGGGGCCCGCGATCGCCGAAGACGACGTGCCGGTGCTCGTCGGCGTGGCGCACCGCGCCCGCGCGGTGCTCGAGCGTGTGTTGTCCCCGGCGGCGGCGAGCGAGGTGGTCGGCACGATCGGCGCCCACGACTCGTCCGTTGCCGAGCTCCGTGCCCGGGCCGACCTGCCACGCGCCGTCCTCGAGGCCGCGCTGCGTGCGGGCATCCAGGCTCGCGAGATCGTCCTCCACCGCGAGCCAGCGCCCGCGAGCGCCGCACCGTGAGCCAGTCCCCCTCCGACGACCGGGTAGGCGACGAGCGCGGTCGGCTCACGCGGCGCGTGCTCGCGGCGATCCGGGTCGAGAGCACCGGATCGCCCGGGTCCGCCACCGATTGGAACTCCCTCGCGCTCGAGGTGTTCGCGTTCCAGTTCCGCGCGATGCCGGTGTTCGGCGGCTGGTGCGAGGCGCGGGGGATCGCGCCGGCGCGCGTCCAGACCCCGTGGCAGATCCCGGCGGTGCCCACCGAGGCGTTCAAGCATCTGCCGCTGTTCGCCGGCGACCCCGCCGACGTCACGCGGACGTTCCGCACCAGCGGGACGTCCAGCCTGGAGGCGCGCGGCGCCGCGCACTTCAGCTTGGCGGGTCTCGAGCTGATGGACGCGGCGATCGACGTGCGGGCCCGGCAGATGCTCTTCCCCGACCTCGATCGGACCCGGATCGTGGCCCTCGCCCCGCCGCCGGAGGCCGACCCGGAGCGCGTCATGGCGTACGGGATCCGCCGCCTCGTGACCACCTTCGGGAGGGATGCGGGAACCTTCCTCGTCGGTCCCGCCGGGCTCGACGTCGGCCGCGCCGTGGAGACGCTACGCGAGGCGTCCAGCGCGCGAGAGCCGGTCACCGTCGCGGGTGCGACATCGGCGCTCGCCGCGGTGCTCGCGTCCCTCACCCTCGCGGACGACGGCGTGAAGCTCCCACCCGGCTCGCGCGTCATGCACGCGGGCGGACAGAAGCGAGGGGCCGCGCCGGTGGAGCCCACGCGACTTCGAGAGGAGGTCGCTCGCTGGCTCGGCGTGCCCGAGACTCGCTGCGTGAACCTGCTCGGCATGACCGAGCTCGCGAGCCAGCTCTACGACGATACGATCCGCGCAGCGGCCGCCGGCGCGCGGCCCCGGCGAGGCAAGGTGCCGCCGCCGTGGTGCCGGACCTGGGTCACCGATCCCGCGAGTCCCGAGCCCCTTCCGCACGGCGCCGTGGGCCTGCTTCGCCACCTCGATCTGGCCAATGTCGAGCGGCCCGTCTGCGTGCAGACCGATGATCTCGGTCTCACTTACGACGACGGCAGCTTCGAGATCCTCGGGCGCGCCGCCGGCGCCGAGGCGCGCGGCTGCGCGCTCGACCTCGACGAGTGGCGATCCATGGCGGCACCGTGATGCCGGCGGTCGTCGAGTCGGGATGGATCCCGCCCGCGCTCGGCGAGGCGACCGACGCGACCGAACAGGTCCGGTGGCGCACCCCCGCTGGCGAGGACGCCGAGGTACGGCGGCCCGCGCTGTCGCCGGCCCGGCTCGCGTCCCTGGCGCGAGGGCTGCGGGAGGTGGGCCGGCGGTGCCTGGCCGCGCGGCCGATCGCGGGGATCGTCGACAGCCTCGAGCGCGTCGCGCAGCTCTGGCTCGACCCGGCGACTCCCGAGCGTCGCCAGGCGATCGACCAGATCGCGTGGGCGAGCGGCTTCTCGAGGGAGATGGTGGCGCATGCGATCGACCTCGAGTTCGAGTCGAGCCGCGGTCCCCACCTCTGGCGCGCGCTGGAGGCCGAGCTGGGGGCTCCAGCGAGCCTCGACACGTTCGTCTTCGACGCACGGCTGGGCGGACACCTGCGCGCCTTCGGCCCCGAGCTGGTGGGCGGCATCGCGAGCGCCAACATCCCCGGCCTGCCCCACCTGATCGCGACGCGGGCGTTCCTCGTCAAGGCCCCGTGCCTGGTCCGTACCTCGCGCGACGAGCCGGTCTTCTTGCCGCTGTTCGCTCGCACACTCGCTCGCGTGGACGAGGACCTCGCGGCTTGCCTCGCGGTCGTCGACTTCGATCCTCACGATGGCGCGCTCGACGCCGCATTCCTGGCGGGAATCGATCACCTCGTCGCGTTCGGCGGCGTCGACGCGCTCGCGTCGCTGCGCGCGCGCCTGCCTCCGCGCGTCACCGCCACCTGGCACGGGCATCGCCTCGGGTTCGGCGTCGTGGCGCGCGAGGCCCTCGCAGCCGATCTGACCGACCTCGCGGACCGCATCGCCTACGACTTCTCGCTCTACGACCGCGAGGCCTGCCTCAGCCCGCAGGCGCTCTTCGTCGAGGAGGGAGGCGAGCGCTCACCGCGGGAGCTCGCACGCGCGATCGCCTCCGCCATGGAGCGCTGGCTCGAGCGGTTGCCGGCGTGCCGGTTTCCGCTCGCCGAGCGAGGCCGCTTCCGCACCGCGGTCGAGCTGGTCGGGCTGCGCTCGGCCGCCGGCGAGAACGTCGAGGTCGTGGCGGACGGAGCCGGCTACGCCGTGGTCCTCGAGCGGCCCGCGCCTCTCGACGCGGCGCCCCGCGGCCGGTTCGTACGTATCATGCCGGTCCCGGATGTCGCGCGGGTACCGGGCCTCGTTGCATCGCTCGGCCCGTACCTGCAGGTGGCGTTCGTGGAGGGCGACGAGCACCGCTCCGAGCATCTTCGACACGCCCTCGCCCGGATGGGCGTCACGCGGATCACGCGCGCTGGACTGGCGGGCTTGCCGTCGATGATGTGGCGACACGACGGCGTCGCCTGCCTGGCAGCGCTCGTGCGCTGGGTCACCGACGAGCGGAGCGCGCCCCGGGATCGGCTATGAGCCGCCGGCGCGCCTCTCGCTCCAGTCCTCCACGCGTGGGCACTCGGGATCCGGTCGAAACGGATCGCCGGTGAGGTACCGAGAGACCGCCCTGCACCCGCCTCCGCAGATCGAGAGGTAGGTACAGCTCGCGCACGGCTCCCCGGCCGAGTCGCGATGGTTCCGGTAGCGAACCAGCGCGTCCGCGGAATCCCACTCCGCGGCCAACCCGCCGGGGAGGACGCGGCCATCCTCCAGGAAGCTGCAGGCGTGGGTGCGCCCGACCGCGTCGACCGAGGCCAGGTGATGCCCCGCTTCGCACCCGAGCATGCCGAGGAGCCGCATGCGGTCGAGGTCGGGTCCGTGGTGGCAGGCCATCGGTAGGAACGAGCAGTCGATCCGGGGCCGAACCCGCGCATTGCGAGCGATGGCCAGGATCCGGGGATAGACCTCGCGGGCCTGCTCCCGCGTGAGGACGCGCTGCCGGTAGTCGGTCGCGCCCCGCCCGGTGGGCTTGAGACGCAGGAACTCGATCTCGCGGACTCCGAGGCGCCGCACGGCGCGCGCGAGCTCGTCCAGGCGGTCGACGTTCTGGCGCGTCACCACGCAGTTCACCCCGGTCCGCACCCGCGCGCGCCTCAGCACCTCGAGAGCCCTGGCCGCGAGCTGCCACGAGCCCGGCGGCCGGCCCGCTGCGTCGTCCCACCCGGACAGGCCGTCGACGCTGACGTTGACCTGGCCGAAGACCCGCGAGCGCCGTGCCAGCTCGCTCGTCATGCCGAGGCCGCTGGTGGTGACGTTGGGCACGATCCCGAGGGTCCGTGCGTGCCTCGCGATCTCGAAGAGGTCGCTGCGTAGGTACGACTCGCCGCCGCCCATCGCGATGTGAAGCACCCCCGCGGCGGCGAGATCGTCGAGCATCGCGCATACGGCCGCGGTCGAGAGCTCGCCCGGCGAGGGCTCGGCCGCGTCCACGTAACAACCGCGGCACCCGATCGGACACGCGCGGGTCAGCGTGAGGTGCACCTCCGTCGGAGCCGAGAGCGTCTTTCGCGATGACGCCCAGCGCGGATGGTCGCGGAAGCCGAGGCGCCGCAGGAACGCGTGGTCGACGAACGCCAGAAGCGGCGGACGCTCGAGGGCCACGATGCCGCCGAACGACTCGAAGCGGATCCGCACGCCGAGCCCGCCGAGCACACGACGGAGCCACGACGAGGGCGCGGATCGCCACGCGGCACGGCCCGTCACGGACGTCGAACCCGAGGTCGTGGTGCGCTCGACGTCAGCGTCGCGGCTGTCCGACGGGGTTCACGAACAGATCGACGGGCTGGAAGCGGTCGCGGTAGCGGCCGAGGTACTCACCGGTCTGGTCGGTGAAGTGCGTGACTCCCGCGGAGTCGACCCACACGTACACGGCGCTCTCCGTGTGTGCACCGGTGCCCGGTGAAAAATCCACGGCCGGCGCGCCGACGGTGTTGAGTCCAGACGCGCTCGGGCTCGGCGGGCTCCACGCGCGTGCGCCGCGTGGCGCCACGACCACGGCGCCGGCCACGAGAGCGGCGAGGCAGAGGTGGGATGACGAACGGTCGCGCATCAGCGCCCTCCTCCCGGAAGGCGCCCGCAGGATAATCCGATCGCCGCGGCGAAGGCGACGGCCAGGCGCCGGGCTCAGCCCGGGTCGCTACCGTCGACGGCCCGGATCTGGACCGCCACGGCGCCCTGCCTTCCCTTCGCGCGGGCGCCCGCCGTTCGGCGACGACGCTGTCGCATGAGCTGCTCGTAGAGCGTCTGCCGCTCCTTGAGCTCGACCTCGAGATCCTTCCGCTCGCGCTTCGCTTGCTCGAGCCAGTCTAGGATGACCCCGCGCTCGACCTCGGTCGACACCGTCCGCAGCTCCTCGACGAGGAACTGGATCTGCCAGCTCTGCCTGCGGACCCGGGTCGGGATCTCGCCGAGCTCCTTGCGCAGCTCGGCAGGCGTGGGCTCGGAACGCGGCACCGGCGTTTCGCTCGCCGGACGGCGTCCTCCTCGCGCCTTGGCCGGAACACGAGGCGCTACGGCGTGTGAACGATTGCCAGGCATTGGCTCCTCCGCATGTTGCCCCCACCGACCGATGAAGCAACCGGAATGCCAGGGCCGGGCGATGCGGACGAGCGCGAAAACGGCAATGCTGTCGGGAACGGCCGCTCGCCGGTGCCGACCTCGCGGCACCGGCGACGGCGGAGTTGACACCGTGGAGCGGCGAACTGCACGCGGCCCGCGGCGCAGGCTCGCGAATCGTCGCCGATCGTCAGGAAGGTTCTGCGCGCTCGCGAAGCACGGTGCCAACGTCCTCGACCAGTGATCGCGCCAGGTCCTGCGCGCGCAGCGACATCGAGGCCAGCTCGCGAAGATCGGCCTCCAGGGTCTGCACGCCCTGGCCGAGCTCGCGCGCGAGCGTGTCGAGCCGCTCGACCGCCTCACCCGGGCGGTGCATCGCCTGTAGCGACTCGCGCGTCTGTGCGACCGTGGCGCGGACCCCCGACCCCAGATCGCTGGTGAGCTTGCGGAGGACGAGCTCCAGCGAGCCACCACCCTCGATCTGGGCCTCGAGCGTGGCGCGGGTCATGGTCATCTTGCGTCCGACGGCCACCACCTGCTCGACGAGCTGACGCGTCCGCGCGGCCTCCGCGCTCACCTGGCCCGCGGCTCCCTCGGCCCGGGCCGCCTCGCCCTGGAGCGCGGCGGCCGCCGTCGCGAGCGCCTCGACGGACGCACGCACGCCGCGCGCCCCGTTCGCCATCTGATCCAGCCGCGCCAGAACGGCCTCCACCGCCAGCACCGCTCCACGTACGTCGCGGCCCAGGCCCCCCGCGACCTGCACGGACTCGTGCACCCCGTCGGCCGCACGCTGCGCCAGGTCCCGCATCTCGTCCGCGACGATCGTGAAGCCTCCGCCGGCCGGCGCCGCGCGCGCCGCGACGATCGCGGCGTTCACGGCGAGCAAGGCGCTGCGATCAGCGACCTCCTCCAGCACGCGGAAGCCTTGCGCGAGCATCGCCACGCCCTCTTCGATGCGGTGCACGGATTGCCCGACGTCGCCCACCGCGACCCGCACCCGGTCGTTGGTGTCCGCGCCGGTCGCGACGGCCGCCTCGATCGCGTGCGAGGAGGCACCGACGATGGCGCACGCGTCCACGACCGCGCGGCTCTGCTGCGCGAGCGCGCGACTCGCTTCCTCGGCGGCGGCTGCCGATCCCGACATCACCTCGCCGGTGACGCCTACGCCGTGGACGTCGTCGAGGAGAGGGCGGATCGCCGCCACCAGGCGGCCGACGCGCGCGGACGTGTCGGCCGATTCGTTGGCGAGTCGATCGCAGGCCTCGATCGCGCCGGCGATCGACTCGGTCGCCGCGACGGCCATCTGATCCTGTCGTCCGAGCTCACGCTCGAGCTGGCTCCAGATCTGCTCTGCGTTCGAGACCATACCGACGAGACGCTCCGCCGCCCGGCGCACCCGCGTGACGAGCTCGACCTCGAGCTCGACCGCCTCACGGGACTCGCGCCAGCGCTGCTCGACCTGCGCCGCCACCTCCTCGAGCTCGCCGCGCCGTCTCTCGCGGCGCAAGCGGGCTCGCCTCACGCGCGCCGCGAGCTCGACGACCTGCGCCTCGACCTCGACGATCTCGTCGTCGCCGAACCGCTCTGCACGCCCGGCCGCCGGTGACGTCACCCCTGGCTCGAGCGCGTCGAGGTGCGCGCGAACTCCATCCAGCCCGGCGCGGACGTCGCTCGCCACCATCCACGCGAGCGCGAGCGCTCCACCGAGCGCGAGCATGACCAGCCAAGCGAGCCGAGGCTCGAACAGGACGCTCCACGCGCTCGCTCGGCGAACGGGCTCGGCGACGACGAGCCAGGCATCGAGCAGCTCGACATGCGCCGCGCCGAGGTGCGCGCCCGGGAACCGGTCCAGGGGCTCCCCCTGCTCGAGCGCGAGTCCGACGCGCGCCGGGTCGAAGAACGAGGTCCTCCCGGCCAGGCGTTCGCCGCGATCGAGCAAGGCGACCTCTCGCCGGCTCGAGGCGGCGTCCAGTTCCGTGATGACGGCCTGGGCCGCCTCCCTCACGTCGCCGACGCGCGTTTGTCGAAGGCTGGACTCGAGCACCCGCAGCGCGAGTTGCGCGGTGTCCTCGAGACGCTCGCGTGCGGCCTGTGCGCTCGCCAGATCGCGGCGATGCGCCGTGGCGGCGGCAACCGTCACCACCAGTCCCACGAGCGGGAGGGCCACGCCGATCGCGAGCTTCAGCCGCAGAGAGAGCACCGCGCGCCCGGCCCGGACGCCCGCGCCACTACCGGTCTCGGGCACCGCGAGGAGAACCCAGAACCCAGGCAACTCCCGTCGGACGCGGTAATAGCGGAAGGGCGCGAGCATCGTCCCGACCACGACGCACACCGCGGCGAGCTCACTCGCCTGGGTTGCGGTCAGGTGAAGCAGCGGCGCCGAGAGCACCGCGAGCGACAGCCCGCCGATCGCCCACGAGGCCAGCGAGGCCCCTGCCGACACCACCGGCAAGCCACGGAGGAGCTGCGCGCGAGTGGCGCGAGGGTCCTCACCCGTCGTGTTACTCGGGCTCGCGACGAGTCGCCGGAGTCGCCGCTCGTGGATGGTCGCCTGGACGAGCCCGCCGACGGCGAGCGCCGCCACCGCGAGCGCCACGAGCGTCCAGCCGTCGCGCGTCAGGAGCGAGCCGAGATTGGATCGACCGAGTGGCTCGCCAGCGGTCGTGAGTCGATCCCAAGGCAGGTCCGACGCGGCGAGCAGTGACACCACGGCCAGCACCACCCCGAACGCACCTCCGCGCAACACGGCGCGCGCGAGCCGCCACCGGATCCGGGAGGTGACCGAGGTCACCGCTCACCCTCGAGGCGCCGTCGGTCGGCGTCGCCAAGCGAAAGAGAACCGGATCTCGCCGCCGCCGATTGCACGGGGTGCACGCACCGATCGAGGTCGCGCAAGCTTGCGCTCACCAGCCTCTCGAGCGAGTGAGGGAGATACCGGACGACGATCGACCGAGGCTCTGGGCGCGGCCCACGAGGACCGTCGCCCTCACCGGATCCGCCCCCGAAGGCTCAGGCGTTCAGGGCCTTGCGGAGCTTCTGGCTCGGTTTGAAGGTCAGCACGCGTCGAGCGCTGATCTCGATTTCCTTGCCGGTGATCGGATTGCGGCCCTTGCGGGCACGCTTCTGGCTGACCTGGAACTTGCCGAAACCGCTCAGCTTCACGTGATCGCCGTCGGCCAAGCGCTCCTTGAGCAAGTTGAGGATTTCCTCCAAGATCTCGGCGGACTCGACCTTCGAAAAACCGGTTCTCTCATGGATGAGGAGAACGAGATCGTCCTTGGTCATCCTTCCTCCCACCGGCGCGCTCACCTTTGGCCGTGCGACGGATGCATCGTAGCCCAAACGGTTTCGCCTAAGCAACGGAAAACTTGAGAGAAAACGAAGCCCCGGAGAGGTGCCACCGCATGGACCCGACATTCCGAGGGCGCCGCTCGGCGCCCGCCGTGCACGAGATCGAGAAGGGTGCGATCCGCCGCTTCGCTGCCGCCATCGGCGATCCGAACCCTCTGTACCACGATGAGGATTTCGCCGTAGCTCGCGGTTTTCGTTCGCTGATCGCGCCGCCGACGTTCGCGTTCACGTTGCGGCCGGGCTCCGACGTGCGGGCGGAGCTCGAGTTCGATTGGCGCAACGTGCTGCACGGCGAGCAGCGGTTTCGCTACCGGCAGCCGATCACGGCCGGGAACCGGGTCCGCGTCCAGGCGGAGCTGGTCGATCTCTACGAGAAGCGCGGATCGAGTGGCTCGATGACCTTCGTCGTCGTCGACACGACCGGCCACCTGGACGGGGGCGCGCTGCTCTACGAGTCGCGCAGCGTCACCATCGTGCGGCGCCGGGAGCCGGGTGCGCGCTAGCGAGCCCTCACGAACCGGAGAACTTGGGCGCGCGCTTCTCGAGGAACGCGCGCAGGCCCTCGCGTGCGTCCGCGGTCGCGAAGCAGTCCCCGAACGCGCGCGCCTCGATCGCGAGCCCGGCCTCGAGGGTGGTGTCGATCCCCCTTGCGATCGCGCGCTTCGCCTCGCGCAACGCCGCGGGTGCCTTGGCCACGAGGGTGGCGGTGAGGCCCTCGACAGCCTCGCGGAGCGCCTCGGGAGCATGGACCTGATCCACGAGGCCGATCCGGAGCGCCTCTTCCGCCCCGATCTTCCGCCCGGTGCAGATCAGGTCGCGGGCACGCGCCGCGCCGACGCGGCGGGCCAGCCGCTGCGTGCCGCCGAATCCCGGGATGATCCCCAGGTCGATCTCGGGCTGGCCGAGCAGCGCCTTGCTCGAGGCGATGATCCAGTCACACGCCATCGCCAGCTCGAGCCCGCCTCCCAGGGCGAACCCCTGCACCTCGGCGATTACCGGCTGAGTCAAGCCCTCGATACGCGAGAACACCCGCTGTCCACGCTCGGCGAACACCCGTGCCTGATGCGCGTCGAGGGACACCATCTCCGCGATGTCGGCGCCGGCGACGAAGCTGCGATCGCCCCCGCCGCGGACGATCACGGCGCGCAGCCCGGGCTGGTAGGCGAGCTTGGCGAAGGTCTCGTCGAGCGCCGCGAGCACACCGGAGTTCAGTGCATTGAGCGCCTTGGGGCGGTCGATCGTGACGCGCGCGATCGGGCCATCCTGCTCGACGACGACCAGCGGTGCGGTGGGTTCGGACATGGCGGATCCTCCAGAGGTGGGCGTCCAAGCTGGCACAGCACACCGGCGCGGGCCACCTGGACTGCGTGACCCGGCGGGCGTGTCGAACGATTCGGTCCGTCCGCGGCGGACGCGGACCGGTCAGTTCATCGCGTCGCGGATGACGTCGAGGATCTGATCGCGGCGCCGGATGAGCACCTCGATCGGCGCGTCCGGATCGTCGCGAACCGACTCGAGCTCGCGGACGGCGTCCTCGAGCGCGCCGCGCTTCTCGCCGTCGAGCTCGTCGCGGCGCTCGGCGAGCGTGCGCTGGCACTGATACACGAGGTTCGAGATCGAGTTGCGCACGCGGGCACGCTCGCGCCGCTCGGCGTCGGCCTCGCGGTAGTTCTCGGCGTCCTGCACCATCTTGGAGATGTCGTCGTTGGTGAGGCCCGACGCGCCCGAGATGCGGATCGCGTGCTGGCGTCCGGTGCCGCGGTCACGAGCGGTGACGCCGAGGATGCCGTTGTGGTCGACCTCGAAGATCACCTCGATCTGGGGCACGCCGCGCGGCTGGGGCGGGATGCCGTAGAGCTCGAAGATGCCAAGCGAGCGGTTGTGCTCGGCCATCTCGCGCTCGCCCTGGAGGATGTGCACCCGCACGAAGTCCTGGTTGTCTTCAGCCGTCGAGAAGAGCCGCGACACCCGCGTCGGGATGGTCGTGTTGCGCTCGATGACCTTGGTGAACACGCCGCCGAAGGTCTCGACGCCCAGCGACAGCGGGATCACGTCGAGGAGCACGGTGTCTTCCACCGCGCCGCGGATCACGCCGCCCTGGATGGACGCGCCCGCCGCGACGACCTCGTCCGGGTTGATGCCCTTGAGGGGGACGCGCTGGAAGAACTCCTTCACGGCTTCCTGCACCTGCGGTGTGCGCGTCTGGCCGCCCACCAGCGCCAGGCTGTCGATGTCGTCGACGGTGAGGCCGGCGTCTTCCAGGCACTGCTGGCACGGAACCAGCGTCTGCTCGACGAGGTCGCGTACCAGGTTGTCGAACTCGGCGCGCGTCAACAGGTACTCGAGGTGGCGCGGTCCGGACTCGTCGGCGGCGATGAACGGCAGGTTGATCGTGGTCTCGACGACGGTCGAGAGCTCGATCTTGGCCTTCTCCGCGGCCTCCTTGAGGCGCTGCAGGACGACCGGATCG
>CAYMQR010000004.1:0-31889 GCA_964392195.1 uncultured bacterium
CCATCGCGACCAGATCGATCCCGACGGTATCGTGGCGGCCCATCCGGAACGCGATCCGCAGCTTGGTGCCCACTCCATCGGTGGAAGAGACCAGCACCGGCTCGCGGTAGCGGCTCGCATCGAACCGGAACAGCGCTCCGAACCCGCCCAGGTCGCCGATCACCTCGGATCGCCGGCTGCGGGCGGCGAGGGCGCGAAACTGCCCGACGAGGTCCTCGGCGGCCTCGACGTCGACCCCGGCGTCGCGGTAGGTGAAGCCTCGTCGCTCGTCCACTTCCATGACTCCTCGCTGCCGTCGCGGTCACGTGCGTCGACTGCGAACTCGCGCGGTCAGCGACTTAGCGGGCGCCCGGGGATCCGTCAACCGCGGGTCGTCGTGCCGGCGGGATGGTTGACGCACCACGTCCGGATGAACCATGAAGCGCGACCCGTCGCCGGCTCCGGGGCGGGGGAGCTTGCATGATCCGCCCTCCACGCAACCGAGCGCCCCGGGCCCTGCGCGTCCTCCTGGTGCTCGCGGTGGCCACGGTCGCGGCCGCGGCGCTGACGTTACCGCGTCAGCTCGCGAGCCGCCTCCACGACCCCTGGTCGCGCACACTCGTCGGCGCTTACTACTACGTGTGGTTTCCGGAGAACTGGAAGCTGGGCTGGATCGGTGACCGGACCGATCCTCCGATCCAGCCGCAGCTCGGCAAGTACTCCTCGCGGGATCCGCAGGTCGCCGAGCAACACATCCGGTGGGCCACCGAGCACGGCATCGACTTCTTCGTGCTCTCTTGGTGGCCCCAGGATCCCGAGATCGAACGTCGCGCGCAGGAAGGATTCCTGAAGGCGCGCAACCTGCGCGACATCAAGTTCTGCCTGCTGTACGAGTCCCAGGGGCTCGCCTTCCATCCCGGGCTCGGGACGGTCAACTTCGGCGGCGCGACGGTCGAGGAGTTCCTCCGCCACTTCGACACGATCGCGGATCGCTACTTCTCGAACCCGAGCTACCTTCGCATCGACGGCCGGCCGGTGGTGATGCTCTACATCACGCGTACCTACACCGGACTCTACTCCGAGGCCATTCACCAGCTCCGCCGCCGGATGCGAAAGCGAGGCTTCGACCTCTTCATCGTGGGCGACGAGATCTTCTGGAAGGTGAAGCGAGGCGACACCCTCGAGGCCGACCAGCGCGACCCGGTGCCGAGTCGGGTCCAGCTGTTCGACGCGGTCACCTCGTACAATCTCTACGAGGGGGAGTTCCAGCAGCACCGAGGCTATCGAGGGCTTCCGCGGCTGCTAGCCGACTCGGCGAAGCTTTATCAGCGCTACCGCGACGCCAGCGGGTCGCGGACCGTGCTCTTTCCACAGGTGCTCCCTGGATACAACGATCGCGTCATGCGTCTCGCCGCGATCGATCACTTTCCGATCCCGCGCCGGGTGCGGCCCGATGCGCCCGACGGCAGCACACTCGCCACCTACATCGAGCGCCTGGCGCATCCGTTCCTCGATCCGCGAAACCCGGTGGTGCTGGTTACGAGCTTCAACGAGTGGAACGAGGGCAGCGAGATCGAACCGACCCTTCCTTCGGCCGAGACCAGGCGCGACACCAGCCGGGACGGCACCCGGTACACGTCCGGATTCCCGTATGCCGGGTACGGGATGAGCGAGCTCGAGACGCTGCGTGATGCCTTCGTCGCGGTCTCGGGAACCGTCACCAGCGCGGGTGCCGGCGGCGCGCAGCTCCGGGACATCGAGGTCAGTGCGTGGCTCGGCGCGCAGCGCGTCGCGGCCGTGCGGACGACCGGGGACGGTCTGTTCACGCTCTCGCGGCGGTGGCTCGAGCCCGGCCGGCGCTACAGGCTGATCGCTCGGGATCCGGACGGGGGACCGTCGCCGAGTCGCGTGGTCGAGATCGTCGCCGGTGGGACGCTGACCGGGATCGACTTCGAGCTCTGAGTCCTGGATGAAGCCCAGCCGGCCGGCCGTCGCGGACGGCACCTCTCCGACGACGGGCGCGACCGATGCCTCGCCCGGGTCGCGCCGGGTGGCGTCGCCGGACGGCTTCTGGCTGGCATCCATCCTCGCGTTCGCCGTGGCGATCAGGATCTCGCTGGTCGTCACCGATCATGGCGTCACCCTGGATTCGGACGAAGCGATCATCGGCCTCATGGCGCGTCACATCCTCGAGCGCGGCGCGCGGCCGGTGTTCTTCTACGGCCAGGAGTACATGGGGGCATTCGAGGCGTACGCGGCTGCTGTGGTGTTCGCCGTCGTGGGATCCTCGACCGCTGCACTCAAGGCGACGATGGTCGTGCTCGACCTCGCGATGGTGGGCTCGTTCGTCATCGTGGGGCGCGTCGTGCTGGACCGGCGCGCCGGGCTGGTCGCGGGACTCTACGCCGCCTTGCCGCCCGCGTTCCTGGCGATCTACGGCCTCAAGGCGCGCGGAGGCTACGTCGAGACGCTGACGACCGGGAACCTGCTCCTCGCGGGCGCGTTCGGGCTGGCGTCGGTCGACGGCCGGAGACGGACCGTTCTCGCGCTGGGAGTCGGTGCCGCGGCGGGGTTCGGCTTCTGGACCCACACGCTGGTGGCGCTCTACTTCCCGGCCGTCGTGGCTGGGTGGCTGCTCTCGACACCTCGTTCCACGTGGGCGCCGACGCTGACGGCCGCGACCGGGGGAGCGTTGCTCGGCGGCTCGCCTTTCTGGTGGCGCAACATCGAGACTGGCCTCGCCTCGTTCGGGAACGTTCACTGGGTCAGCGCCGGTTCGGCGGTGACGCAACTCGGTGGCCTCGTGAAGGACGCGTTGCCGGTCGTGATCGGCGCGCGCGGCATCTGGTCCTTCGAGGAGGCGCTGCCGGGGATCACGCTGTGGCTCGCGTCGCTCAACGTCGCTTTCGCCGTCGGGTCTTTCGTGGGAGCGGGAAGCTCGGCGGCGCGCCGGAAGCGTACCTGGGCACTCGCGCTCGTGTGGTTGACCGCACTCGCGTCGCTCGCGGTGGACGCCGCCAGCGCCTACGGCGGCGAGACGCGCGAGCCGCGCTACCTGTTCCCGATGTACAGCGCGCTCGCGCTGTCGTTCGGGGTCACCGTATCGAGCGCGTGGACGGCCGGCCGGCGCTGGATCGCCGTGGCGGTGGTGGCCCTCCTCGCCGGACACGCGGTGGGGATCGTCCGCCAGGATCCCCGACTGATGCTCGGGATCTCGGCGGGACAACGTGTCGCTCGCAGCAACGCGCGGCTCCTCGACGTGCTCGAGAAGCTCCATGTCCGCAGCGTGTACACCGACTACTGGGTCTCGTACCGGCTGGTCTTCGAAAGTGGCGAGCGGATCCGCGCGCGTCCGTTCGGTCACGTGGTCGTGGAGCGGATACCCGAGATGAGCGCCGCGGTGGACGAGGATCCGAACCCGGCGTTCGTGCTGCTAGGCGATGCGGCGAACGGCTTCCGGGCTGCCCTGATCAAGAACGGGCTGGGGTTCCGGGAACGAGAGGTCGGCCCGTACCGGGTGTTCTACCGGGTCGAAGGGCTCGAGCAGGTTCGGCGCTGGACCTACCCGTTCGACCGATCCGCGTAAGCGCGGTCGCGGGAGGCGATCACGAGCGTCACGTTCGTGCCGCCGAAGCCGAGCGAGTTCGAGATCGCGACGTCGACCGTCGCGGGACGAGCCGTGTTGGGCACGTAGTCGAGGTCGCAGGCGGGGTCGGGATCCTCGAGGTTGATGGTGGGAGGCAGGATCCCGTCGCGGAGCGCCAGGGCCGTCAACACCGCCTCGATCGCACCCGTCGCGCCGAGCGAGTGGCCGAGCATCGACTTGGTGCTCGACACCGCGAGCGTGTCCGCGTTCGGACCGAACACAGCGCGAATCGCGCGGGTCTCCTCGACGTCGTTCATCGGCGTGCCCGTACCGTGGGCGTTCACGTAGCCGACGTCGCGCGGCCCGAGGCAGGCGTCGGCGAGCGCGAGGCGCATGCACCGGATCGCCCCTTCGCCTCCCGGCGGCGGAGCCGTGACGTGGTGGGCGTCGCCGCTCATGCCGTATCCCAGCACCTCGCCGAGGATCGGCGCGCCACGGTCGATCGCCCGGCCACGCTCTTCCAGCACGATCACACCCGCTCCATCGCTCATCACGAATCCGTCCCGTCCTCGATCGAACGGACGACTCGCGCGCCGCGGCTCCTCGTTGCGCGTGGAGAGCGCTCGCATCGCCTCGAAGGAGGCGAGACCGAGCCGGCAGAGCGCGGCCTCGCTGCCGCCTGCGATCACCGCATCAGCTCGTCCCGTGCGGATCCAGTCGAGGGCGATGCCGATCGAGTGGGCGCCGCTCGCGCACGCGCTGACCGGCGACACGAGAGGCCCGCGTGCGCCGGTGCGGATCGCGATCTGGCCGGCGGCGAGGTTGATCAGGACCATCGGCAGAAAATACGGCGAGAGCCGACCTCGTCCCGGCTCGTCCACCGATCGCGCGAAGTGGTGGATCGTCGAGATGCCGCCGATGCCGCTCGAGACGCTGACGCCGACCCGGTCGGCGAGGTCACCTTCGATCGCGAGGCCCGACTCCTCGACCGCAAGCCGGGCGCCCGCCACCGCGAACTGGATGAAGCGGTCCATGTGGCGAGCATCCTTGTGCTCGAGGAAGTCACGCGCAACGAAGTCACGGACCTCGCCGCCGATGTGGGTCCGGAGATCGCGCGTGTCGAAGCGCTCGATGAAGCCGATCCCGGACGCGCCCGCGAGCACCGCGCGCCACGTGGGCTCGGTGCCGACGCCCAGGCACGTCACCAAGCCCGCACCGGTGATCACGGCCCGTCGCACGCTCTCGGATCTCCGCGCACACGGCCGCGCCGCATGCAAAGCACACGAGGATACCACGCGGCACCGACGGTCCGGTCCGTGCTGCCGGGTGCGGCACGCTTGAGCGGTCGGGGGCCAACCGGTATGGATATGCGCCACTCGCAGCCAGGAGCCGATCGACGTGGGCGCTACGAAGAGCCCGGGACCACAGCGCCGGGTACTGCAGGCTTGGTGCTTCGCCGCCCTGTTCGGCGTCTTGCTGGGCGCGGCCGTCGGCACGATCCCAGACTACGGCCTCACGTGGGACGAGCCCTACTACTTCTGGGCGCAGGAGAAGCAGCAGCGCTGGTTCGAGGAGCTCGCGTCGTCGCCGCGCGACGCGCTGTCGCGCGCGAGCTTGCAGCGAGGATGGGACCCGGACCCGTATCACAATCCGCATCCGCCGTTCTACAAGGCGCTGGCGAATCTCGCGCGATTCCTGGCGCCGAAGTGGCTCGACGACGTGAGCGCCTACCGGCTGGCGCCGGCGACGCTCTTCGCCGCGACCGGGGTACTCCTCGCCAGGCTGGTGACCCGCGCGCGCGGCCTCGGGGTGGGCCTCTTCGCGGCCGGTCTTTGGGCGACGATCCCACCCGTCTTCGCTCACGCGCACTTTGCGGCGACGGACACACCGATGACGTTCTTCGGCGTGGCGACCGTCGTGGCGTTCTGGCGCGCCCGTGAAAGGACCGATGGAATCGTCGCGCTGGGGATCCTTCTGGGGCTCGCCGTCGCGACCAAGTTCACGGCGTTCCTGCTCCCGGTGCCGCTCGTGGCCTGGACGATCCGGCATCGTGATCGAGCAGGGCTGATCGCGATGGTCTTCGCGGCACCGCTCGCGATCGGCGTCGCGATCGCGGCCGTGCCGTACTGGTGGCACGATCCACTGGCGGGTGTGCTGGCGTTCGTCCGGGCTTCGACGTCACGGGAGAGCCACACACCCATCGCCGGCCTCCTGTGGGGGCGGACGTACCCGTTCCACGCGCCGTGGATCCAGCCGTTCACGATGATCGGCGTCGGCACGCCGGTCTCGGTCTGGCTCCCGGGCCTCGTGGGCATCGTCCGGGCGACGCTCGACCGCGGGCGTGACCCGCACGCATCGATGTGGGTCGTCAGCCTCCTGGTTCCGCTCGGCGCCACGCTCCTGCCTCAGGCGCCCAATCACGACGGGCTGCGGCTCTTGGTGCCGCTCCTGCCGTTCCTGGCCGCGCTGGGGGCCGCGGAGCTGGCGGATTGGGGGACGGGGCTGCAGCGCTGGCTGGCCGCGCGCGCTGCCATGCCCCGCTCCCGGGCATCCGCCGCGGCGGCCGCGGCCGCAGTAGTCGCCGCGCAGGCGACGATCGCATGGGTTTACCATCCCCATCAGCTCAGCTATTACAACGCCCTCGTCGGGGGCCTGTCTGGCGCGCGCGATCGGGGGCTGGAAGTCACTTACTGGATGGACGCGTTCACGCCGCGTGTGCTGCGCGACCTGGAAGCGGTGCTCCCAGCCCACGCCGAGATCAATCTCCCCGTCGGCGATCCGTTCTACTTTCGCTACCTGCAGGCACGTGGTCGCCTCCGTGGCGATTTGGCCTTCACCAGCGGCGCCGAGCTGCCATTTCAGCTCGTGCTGTCGCGAGTCGCGGTCCTCGGCCCGGAGCAGATGCGCGCGCTCGACCGTCTGCCCGCGCTCTACACGGCGAGCTTCGACGGCGTGCCGCTGGTGCGGCTCTTCCGTCTGGCAGACGCGGAAGCGCCCCGATGACGGTTGCCGTGCGGAGCGAGTTCGTGTCGGTGGTGCTGCCGGCGTTCAACGAGGAGCGCGGCATCGAGCGTGCGCTCAGGGCGGTCGCAGCGCACCTCGCGCCCGGTGGACAGCGCTACGAGATCGTCGTCGTGGACGACGGATCCACCGATCGGACTGCCGACCGAGTCGAGACCCTGGCGCGCGAGGATTCACGGGTGCGGCTGGTGCGATCCCTCCCGAACCGCGGCAAGGGGCACGCGGTCCGGGAGGGAGTGCTGGCGAGCCGGGGCGACGTCGTGGTCTTCCTCGACGTCGATCTGTCGACGCCCGTCGAAACTCTCGATCGCGTCTGGCCCTGCCTCGACGACGGGGCACAGGTGGTCGTCGGTTCGCGGCGCATGTCGGGTGCCGAGATCGAGGTGCACCAGGGACGCGTGCGCGAGGCCCTCGGCGACGTCTTCCGGCGGGCGACGCGCCGGCTGCTCGGCATCCCGGTGAGCGACCTGACCTGCGGCTTCAAGGCGTTCAAGGGGCCGGAGGGCAGGGCGTTGTTCCGGCGCGTGACGTTGTGGGACTGGAGTTTCGACGTCGAGGTGCTGGTGGCGGCGGTCGAAGCCGGCCTCGACGTCCGCGACGTACCGGTGCGGTGGCGCGATGACCCGGATACGAAGGTTCGCCTGGCGCGGGATCTGCCGCTGGCAGCCCTCGGCATCGCGAAGGTGCTCGCACGCAAGGCGCGGAAACGGTACCGCCGTCCGCTCGAGATCGAGGGGACGGCGGCCGAGGACCCGACATCGGGCTAACAGCGCTGCGCTCGGATCACATGTGACCCTTGACCATCGGCAGGCCTTGCTCGACGTCGATCTTGAACTTCTGCGTGATGACCTTCTTCCACTCGCCCTCGACCGGAGGCACGTAGATCGGGCGGATGTAGTCGAAGCTGAGGCGGACCTTGGTCTGATCGTACGCCTCGCGCTGCAGCGTCACGTTGCTGTACTTGGTGATCTTGAGCGGTTTCAGCGCCTTCTGGAGGTCGGCCTTGATCTGCTCGTCCGTCATGCCTTTGCTGAATCGAGCGATCTCGAGCGCCGCGCTGCGCACCTTGTACCACTGCCAGTACGCGCCGACGTAGTCGGAGACGCTGAAGGCGGACCCCGCCACGATCGCGATGACGAGGATCTGCCGCGGTGTGATCCCGCCACGCTGGTTTCCGATCGGTAGCGCCATGAAGATCCTCCAGCTGCGCGAGAGTGTGCGGTGCGCGAAGCGCGCGCAACTCATATCGTTGCGGTTTCCCGCTTGTCAACGCCGGAATCCGGCGCGGCATGCGCGATGCCACGATCGAGGACGAGCGGCTATCCTTCCGACCGCTTCGTGATCGACGATCCTCGAAAGCCCGGGGCCCCGTGTACAACAAGTTCTTCGGATTGTCGGAGTCGCCGTTCAGGATCACGCCAGATCCGCGGTTTCTCTACCTGGGACCCGCGCACCGCGAGGCGCTCGCGACGCTGATCTACGGCATCCGCGAGCGCAAGGGGATCGTCGCGCTCACGGGCGGCGTGGGCACGGGAAAGACCACGCTGCTCGAGGGACTCTTCGAGCGGCTCGCAAGCGAGTGCATCTTCGTTCGCATCCGCGATCCGAAGGCGGACTTCTCGGCCATCGTTCGCGACCTGCTCGCCGCTCTCGGCCTGTCGTCGAGCGGCGTCGACCGCAGCGAGGCGATGAAGCTCCTGTGGGAGCGACTCTCGGCCGCCGACGCCGCGACGATCAACCCGGTGCTGGTGATCGACGAGGCTCAAGACGTGCGCGACGACGTGCTCGAGGACTTCCGGTTGCTCTCGAACCTCGAGACTCACGAGCGCAAGCTGATCCAGATGCTGCTGGTCGGGCAGCCGGAGTTCCGGCGACGCCTGGAAGCGCCGTCGCTCGAGCCGCTCCGTCAGCGGATCGCGCTCTCGACGACGATCCACCCGCTCACCCTGGTCGAGTGCACGGCCTACGTGAAGCACCGCCTGTCGGTGGCCGGCGCGGAGTCCGAAGGGATCTTCGCGATCGGCGCGTTCGAGGCGGTCCACGACTACGCTCGCGGCATCCCGCGGCTGATCAACGTCGTCTGCGACGGTGCGCTCTCGATGGGATACGCGACCGGCACGCGGCCGATCCACGCGGGGCTCATCCGCGAGGTCGTACAGGATCTTCGTGGCGAGGGTGCTGCCATCCCGGCGCCAGCGCCCACCGCGGCTTCGAGCCGTCCGCAGCCGGTCGCCTCGAATCCCCGGGAATCGCGCGGGCGCGGCTGGGTCGCCGTGACCGCAGCGGTGTGCACGCTGGCGCTCGCGGGCGTGATCGGAGGCTCGGCGATCCGGCAGTCCCGTCGGCCTCCAACCATGGTCGCGGCGCCGGCTGCGCCACCGCCCGCTCCGCGCAGCCAGCCGGTTTCGACGACGCCGGAAGCGGGGCCGTCAGTACCCGCGACGACCGGGCCCCAGGCTGCGGATCCCGAACTCGCGCCGCCTGAGCAGGCGGGGTCTCCGGCCACCGTCACGTCGGCAACCGCCGATGCGACGCCCTGGGTGCCGGACCGGCCGGCGCAACCGGCGCGGCTCGGGGAAGAGCCGACCGAGGAGGCCACGGAACCCCGCCTCGACGGCGAGCCCGAGGTTGGCACCGAGGTGAGCGTGCCACGGCCACCGGACGTGGCACCCGCCGTCGATCTGCAGGCTCGAATCACGGACGTCGCGAGGGAGCAGCAGGCCGCCGCCAAGCGGGAGCGCGAGATCCAGCGGGAGCGTGAACGGGAGGCGAAGGCCAAGGCGGCCAAGGAGGCGAAAGAGAAGGCCGCACGCGACCGCATCGCCAAACTGAAGGCCGCGAGCCGTCCCCAGCCGGTCGACGAGGAGGATGCCGCCGGTGCAGGGCCCGTTGCCGCGTCCAGCACGGCGCGAGGTTCCCAGGGGGATGGAGGCTCGATCAGCGGTGCCCCGATCACGTCGGCCGAGCCCGCTTCGACCGCCATCGGAGGAGGTGGCGAGCCGAAGATGCTGATCGTGCCGGACCCTCCCGAAGGTGCGGTTTCGTCTCCGGTGGCGATCTCCCTCAAGGTCCGTGAGCTCTACGCGGCGCACTCCGTCGGCGTCCCGGAGCCTAGTCCTCGTTTCGTGCCCGGTGACACGGTGCAGCTGGTCGCCGTCTACGAGCTCTCCAATCCGCCCGTGGGCGGCGGAGACGTGGCGATCGATCTGTGGGTGCGCGGGCCGAACCAGGAAGACATGCCCGCGCTGGGTGCGCGCCGCGTGCTCCAGGGCAAGTCGGGAACCTTCCAGGCCGCGGTCGGGCGTAAGATCCCGGCCAACGCGCCGGCCGGGGTCTACGGTCTGGTGGCGCGCGTCAGCACCAGTGGTACCGAAGCTCGCCGGGTATTCCTGTTTCGCGTGGACTGAGTCACGAATTGGCCACCGTGCCGGCGCGCCGCGCTGTCGCTCGTCCAGCCGCGGACTTGGCGGCCTGGTGGAGCACCTCGGTGACCACGCTCGCGGCGAGCAGCGCCGGAATCCACGCGAGGCTCGCCTCGGGTGACACGATCCCGATCTCGTAGCCCTTCCACGTGAAGGGCCAGAAGATCGGCTCGCCTCCGGACGCGTGCCACTGGAACGAGTCCATGAAGAGATGCATGAACGAGCCGCCGAGCAGTGTGAAGAACGCCGCCCGGCGCCGCTCCCGAACGAACAGGTGGGAGAGCGCGTAGCACGCGAACAGCAGTCCGATCGGCAGGTGCCCGGGCATCCACATCCAGTACCAGTAGGGCTCGGCGAGGTGCCCGGTCCGGAAGTTGACCTCGCCGATGATCCGTACCGGAAGACGGCTCAGGAGGTCCGGCAGGCAGTTGCCGATCACCAGCAGCACCATTCCGTGTCGCATCCGCGTGATACGAGCGACCACGTGGCCAGCGACGCCGTGGGTGATCAGGTCAGGCATCGTCGAAGCGCTCCACGAGCCCACCTCGCTCGGTGTCCCACCGGAACACGATCAGTCCGGCGCCGAGCGCGACGATCATGCCCACCAGCGAGGCTCGATTCTTCCAGGGGCGCGCCTCGTGGACGTAGACACGGCGTGCGTCGAGGAATCCGGCCGCTCGGAACACACCCTCCACGCTCACCGTGTCGCCCGCCTCGAGGCCGCTGGGGAGCTGCCCTTCCGGCGGCCGGACCCGGCCCAGCGATCGCCCCGCACGGACGATCAGCATGCCGTCCTCGATCCCGCGGACGCGTGTCACCGAGAGCCGGAGATCCTTCCCGTCCCAGCGCTCCGGCTCGGCGATGCAATTCGCGAAGGTGATCTCGTGCATCGGACCGGCGAACGCGAACCACGCCATCACCCCGAGTAGCGCGACGAACGCGAGAAGCGCGCGCGCGGGGCGGTTTCGATCCTCGAAGGCTGAGGCGAACATGGTGGTGATCTTCCCCGAGAACCGCCTGGCGTCGGCGGTGAAGCGACGAGGATAACAGCGTCGGGAGCGACCGGTACGCGGGCCACGTCCCGTCTTGACTCCGGGTCCGCCCCCCGTACACTGCCGCCGCGATCGTCGGCGCCCCGGGCGCGCCGACCAGCGCGCCGCGCCGTCACGATCGATGTGCCGCTCGGCGTGCCGCCGCGCAACCCCTGCCTACCGTTCACCGTCACGGAGACCTGCGATGAAATTCTTTCTCGACACCGCCAACATCGACGAGGTGAAGGAAGGGCTCGACGCCGGACTGGTGGACGGCATCACGACGAACCCGAGCCTGGTCGCGAAGGAGGGGAAGCCGTTCCGAGCGGTCGTGGACGAGATCCTCGCGCTCGTCGACGGGCCCGTGAGCCTGGAGGTCGTGTCGGTGGAGGCCGACGCGATCGTCAAGGAAGGGCGCGAGCTCGCCGCGATCCACAAGAACGTGGTGGTCAAGGTGCCCTTGATTCCAGAGGGGCTGAAGGCGGTGCGGCGTCTGTCGGCGGAGGGGATCCGCACGAACGTGACGCTCATCTTCTCGCCGACCCAGGCCTTGCTCGCGGCGAAAGCCGGCGCGAGCTACGTCAGCCCGTTCATCGGACGGCTCGACGACATCAGCCAGCAGGGCATGGACATCATCGAGGACATCCGGCAGATCTTCGACAATTACGACTTCGAGACGGAGATCCTGGTCGCGTCGATCCGCCACCCGGTGCACGTCCTCGACGCCGCACGGATCGGCGCCGACGTCGGCACGATGCCGTGGAAGGTCATGATGCAGCTCGCGCAGCACCCGCTGACCGACATCGGGCTCGCGAAGTTCCTCGCCGATTGGAAGAAGGTGCCGAAGTCCTGAACGACGTCCGGAAGGTGGCGGAGCTCAGTGCACGGTCGGCCTGGGTTTGCGGGCGCGCTTCACGATCTGTTCGATCGCGGCCCGGTCTTCCGCTCGCGGAACCGCGAGGAGATACGCCTGGAGGTCCGACGCCGCGGCTTCGAGCGAGCCGAGGCGGTAGTAGAGCAGCCCGCGATCGCGCTTGAGCGTGGCGTTTTCGGGCTGGGCGAGAACGAGCCACTCCATCACCTCGAGCGTCTTGATCACATCGCCGCGGCTCGCGTAGATCCCGCGCAGGTTGCCGAGCATTCGCGCTAGCACGTCGCGGTTGGACGACCGCATCAGGTACTCGCGGGGGACCGCGGTGTCGCGGCCAGCGATGTGGCTGAGCAGGGCCTGGAGGTCCCGGTCGGAGACCTCGCGGCCCTGCGCGAAGGGGTCGACGAGCACCGACTCGCGCGGACCGAGGTGTACCCGCGCGAGGAAGTGACCCGGGAAGCCCACGCCCTCGATGTTCATCCCTGCGCGGCGTCCGACGGCGATGTAGAGCACCGACAGCGTGATCGGGATTCCCAGCCGACGCTCGAGCACGTCGTTCAGGAAGCTGTTCCGGGGATCGTAGTAATCGGCGTCGTTGCCGCGCAGCGCGAGGTCGGCGAAGAGCACGCGCTCGAGCGCGGCCCGACGCGCCTGCGGATCGCCTTCCGCACCGACGTGGCTGCGCACGCGCTCCGCGAGCTCCTGGATCCGGTCGACCACGGGATCGATGGCCAGCTCGGGGTAAGCGATGAGCGCGATGGTGGCGGCCGCTCGCTCGAGCTCGATCTCGTCGTCGGGCCGGTCGACGAGGGCCGCGAAACGCCGCCTTGGAGGTTGCCAGGGATCCACGCCGTCATTCTAAACCGCTCCCCCCGGACTGGCGTGCGGCAGCCACGCATCCGGCGGGCGCGCTACGATCACGCCCGTCTCGGAGGTGAACGATGAAGATCGACGCGAGCATCGAAACCAACGCGCTGACGGCCATCCCCGAGGTGGCACGCCACGCGGAGGAACTCGGCTTCGACGGGCTCTGGACCTCGGAAGCGGCTCACAATCCGTACCTGCCGCTCGCCATCGCCGCGGTCCACTCGCGCCGGGTGGAGCTGGGAACCGCGATCGCGGTGGCGTTCCCTCGCTCGCCGATGGTCACGGCGCAGCTCGCCTGGGACCTGCAGGCGGCGAGCGGCGGTCGATTCGTCCTCGGCCTCGGCACCCAGGTCAAGGGTCACAACGAGCGGCGCTTCTCGGTGCCGTGGGAGTCACCGGGACCGAAGCTCCGGGACCACATCCTCGCCCTGCGGGCGATCTGGGACACGTTCCAGAACGGCACGCCACTCGACCATCGCGGCCCGTTCTACCGCTTCTCCCTGATGACGCCGTTCTTCAGCGGAGGGCCGATCGAGCACCCGCGCATCCCGATCTACATCGCCGGGGTGAACGAGTACATGTGCCGGCTCGCGGGAGAACTGTGCGACGGCTTCCACGTCCACCCGTTCCACACCACGAAGTACGTGCGCGAGTTCGTGAAGCCGCTCGTGGCCGAAGGCGCCGCCAAGGCCGGGCGGGACCCCTCCTCGGTCGTGCTGGCCAGCAGCATCTTCGTGATCGCCGGCGAGACCGAAGAGGAACGCGACTCGATGCGAGCCCTGGTGCGCAACCAGCTCTCGTTCTACGCGTCGACCCGCACCTACGCGAAGATCCTGGAGACCCACGGCTGGCAGGAGATCGGGGATCGGTTGAGCGAGCTGTCGCGCACCGGCGGCTGGGGCGACATGCCTGGGTTGATCAGCGACGAGATGCTCGCGGAGTGCGCAGTGACCGGCACCTGGGACGAGATCCCGGAGCTGGTACGCGCCAAGTACGGCGGCGTGCTCGATCGCGTCGCCCTCTACTGGCCGTTCGTCCCCGGACGCGAGCCGGACGCTCGTTGGCGCAGGCTCATCGACACGATCCATCGCTGATCCGCTCGCGGGAACAGCCGTGGTTCACGGCGGCCCACGACGACCGGCGGGGAAGGGCGAGCAGCAGAGCGAGCAGCGCCAGCGCCGCGGCGCTGATGCCGATGCCGAGCCAAGCCGCCGTGGGTTGGTAGCGGAACTCGACCCGGTGGATCCCGGGCGGGACCACCACGCCGCGCAGAGCGAAGTCGACCGTCTCGACCGGCACCGAACGATCATCGATCGTGGCGTCCCAGCCCGGCATGACCCCGTCCGAGAGGCGCAGGAGCGCCGCCGACCGCACCTGCACCTCGAGCGAGACGTGCGCGTCCCCGGACGCGATCCAGCGGACGGTGTCGACGGCCGTCCCGGTGTCGGGCGCGGGCTCGATGCCATCGGGACAACGCCCCGCGACGAACGCCACGCCCTCGGGCCGGTCACGCCGCGCATCCCGCAGCACTCGAAGTACGTCGTCCTGGTGGGGGAGAGCCACGCAGCGGTGGACCAGCGACGCGCGCGGCACCACGTGCAGGTTGCGCCACAGCGAGCGCTGCTCGTCCAGGTACACGCGGCTCCAGCCCGGACCCACCGGCCGCTCGCCCGGCGCCATGGCGAGGAGGCCAACCGACAACCGGTCGATGACGGTGCGGGGCCCGACCGCCGCGTAGTTGAAGTCGTATGCACCGTCGCCCACGGCCAGCCTCAGCCATCGCGCCGGGGTCGTCGGGATCCCACCCTGGGGCGTCGCCGTGCCGATCAGGAGCGGGCGGTGCATGTCGGCCTGGCCGATGCGGCTCAGGATCGAATGCGACTGGCGGAATGCGTCGGGGAACGGGAATCTGGATCCGGGGAAGGTCGTGGCGATCCGTGATCGGGGCGCCAGGGACGCCGCCGCCTGCGCGATCGCGCTGGGCCAGGGAAGCGACGAGCGAGCGAACGGTACGATCTCACGGCGGCCCTGGCCGATCAGGTCGATCAGCACCAGCCCGACGAGAGCCGCGGCCGCGCCCGAACGCTGGCGGGTGAATCGCGCCGCGGCGAGGAGACCGAGGGCAACCGCGCAATAGGTCGCAGCGCGCGCGCTGCTCGCCGTGGATCGGCGTCGCGCGCGCTCGATCGCGTCTCCGCTTCCGGCCCGGAGTCCGTCACCTTCGGCGAGGGCGCTGTCATCGATGCGCGACGCCAGGAGCGATGCATACCGGGCAACCCCCGCGGGCCGATCGCCGAACCCCCACGTGACACCGAGTGCGAGAACCGCGACGGCCACGAGCCCAGCTCCACCGGGCACCGGAACGCCGCCCGGGCTCGACGAGGTCGATCGGCGCTCGACGCGCTCGAGCACGAGTTGCATCCCCCACGCCGCGAGCCAGCTTGCGGCCAGCACCGTCAGCTCGAGCCAGCGCGCCGGGTGGCGCGCGCGATCCACGAGCGGGGCGATCACCCTCAACCAGCCCAGGACGGGCGTGGCGGGCCCCATGGCGAGGAGCAGCCCGAGGATGCCGATCGCCCGGAGTGCCCAGGCCTCCCGACGGGCCCGGCTCGGTACGGGCGAGAGCGCCAGTGCCAGCGGCACGATGCCGAGGTACGGCGTGACCGCTTCGCGCGTGGGAAAGCCCCAGTACGGGACGCCCTCGGAGCCTCCGAAGAAGCCCGGCGCGAAGGCACCGATGAGCTGCGCGGGAGGGAGCCGAGCACCGAAGTCGGCGAACTCGCCAACCAGCGCGGTGCCTCGGTTCGACGCAGCGAGCAGCTCGGCGTACGGGACGAGCATCGTCGCGGCCAGCGCCCCTCCCAACCCGAGGGCGAGCGCGAGGGCGAGGAGGCGGATGCCGGCGCTTGCGCGCCACTCGTTGGCGGCGCGGGTGTCGCCCCGACGCCCGCCGAGGAGCGTGAGCGGGGCAGACATCGCCAGGAACAGCAGGGCGCCGTAGGTGAACTGGGCATGGCCGGCGAGGAGGCTCGCCGCCACCGTCACGGCCGCGAGCGCGACGTCGCGCGGAGTGGGAAGCCGCGCCTGCTCGGCGAGCGCCGACAGGCTCAGGATGAGCCAGGGGGCCCAGGCGCAGCTCGAGAGGTGTGGCAGCCCGCCCATCGGCACGTGGCCGACCATCCAGCCGGAGAGACCGTAGGTCAGCCCGCCGAGCGTCGCGGCTTCCGGGGAGATCCCGCGCCGCCGTAGCAGCCGGAACATGCCGAGCCCCGCCCAGCTGAGGTGGATCCACCAGGTCAGGTTGAGGGCGCGGCCGATCGGAAAGAGCAGGTGGAGGATCGCGACGGGCGGGTACCAGAACTGGGTGATCGGCTCGGCGATCAGCGGGAAGCCGCCGACGAGCGCGGCACACCACCACGGCCACTCACCGCCCGCCAGCCGCTCGTAGGCCCAGCTTCGCCAGAAGAACTTCTCCTGAACCGTGTCGAAGCCGTAGATCGGGTCGAGCCCGAACAGCGCCGGCGTCAGCACGCCGGCGGCCGCGACCGCGAAGAACACCGGTGGGAGCCAGCGAGGAAACCGCGTGCTCGGGGTGGTGGTCATGACGATCGGGACGATCCGGTGCGGGGCAGGCGTGTCGAACGCCCGATGCTATCGTCCGCACGGAGCGTGGACCAGCGACTCGATCACGGCTCCGCGCGGGAGACTCCGGATGCCACGGTTCAGCCACTTCGACGCCAGCGGGCGAGCTCGCATGGTGGACGTCACGCGAAAGAAGTCGACCCGTCGGGCGGCCACCGCGCTGGGCGCGGTGGTCATGAACGACGCCACCCTCGACCGGATCGAGCGAGGCGAGATCCAGAAGGGGGAGGTCCTCGCGGTCGCGCGGGTGGCCGCCATCCAGGCTGCGAAGCGGACCTCCGACTGGATCCCGATGTGCCATCCGCTCGCGATCAGCGGTGTCGACGTCGCGCTCGTGCCCGGACGCGAGCCCGCCCGCATCGACATCTCCGTGACGGTGCGCTGCACCGGCCCGACCGGCGTCGAGATGGAGGCCCTCACCGCCGCGAGCGCGGCCGCGTTGACCATCTACGACATGTGCAAGGCCGTCGACCGAGGCATGCGCCTGGGGCCGTTCCGGCTCACCGCCAAGTCAGGTGGACGGAGTGGACGCTGGGAAACGGAACCGGCCGAAGATCATCGGCTCGTCCGAAGGCGTTGACTTCCAGTCGGACTCGGCCGCACGGGTTCGCCAGCACACCAGCTCGCGGTCGCGCCGTAGCCGGACGAGCCAGCGCCGGAGAAAGGCCGGTCGGCGAGCCTGGATGCCTCGCCCGAGGGTGTACTCGAACCCGACCCAGGCCTGGATCCGCCGGTGCAGCGCCGCCGCCGCCTCCTCGCCGGGGAGCGCGCCGAGCCCGGGCGGAACCCAAGCGACGCCGGACCCGAACCACGATCGGGCGGCGAGATCCGCTATGCCGAACGACGTCCATCGTGCGCGGCCCGTGAGGTACGCATGTCCGCCCGGCGCGAGCACACGATGGACCTCGGCGAGCCTCCGATCGAGATCCGCACGCGGGGCCTCGAGGATGGTGGCGTCGAGCAGGTCGACGCGCTGACTGGCCACGGGGAGAAGGCCGGGATCCACGATGGCGTCCGGCCGATCGGCGCCGGTGTCACGAAACGCCCGGGCCACCGCGGAGCTCGAGACGAGCCGTAGGGACGCACGGAACGCGTCGTTCGAGTCACCTGATTCGGGTCGATCGGGAACGTCGAGCCGCGCCACGACCCCCTGGTGCGGGAGCTCGGCGTGGGCGAATCGCACCGCGCGCCACCACCGTCCGCCACGGGCTCGTGCGGCCTCGGTCGTCAGCGCCGGGCCCGCGGCGGCGCCGGCCGTGGCTGACCGGAGTCGAGGTGCGGGCCTCAGATCCCAGCAGCCGAGCTCCGGGACGAACGGATAGTCGGCCGCGCAGGCGGTACACGAAAGGGTCGGTGCACCGCGCGACAGAGGACCCTTGCAGCAAGGACATCGGAGTAGGTCGAGTCGCTCGACCGGGACATTCACCGGCTGCCTCCGTTCATCGACGTCGTCGTCGGCGAGCCGTGATCGAGCTGGTCGAGTAGCTTTGCCCGCCGTGGACGCGAAATCGTTGCACGGGCAGGGGCTCACGCTTCCGGTCGACACGCTGGGCTGCCTGGCGCGGTCGTTCCGCTTTCCGGGGCTCACTGACGCGCTGGTGTTCTCGTTCGAGACGGCGGGTCGCCTGGATCGAGAGCGGCTCGCCGACGCCTTGGAGGTTGCGGTCACGCGGCACCATCCGGTCGCGGGCGCCCGGCTCGAGCGGTTCGGCGGGATCTTCTACCGCTGGCGTACTCGACCCTTCGCGCCTGATGCTTTCCTCGGCGGCGCGTACGCCGAGCCGCGCAGCTTCGATCTGACCCGAGAGCCGCCGCTCCGCGTCCACGTCGGTACCGGCTCGCTCGCGTTCGAGATGAGTCACGTGGCCTTCGATGCGGTCGGCTTCGCCAGGGTGATCCGCACCGTGCTCGAGCAGTATGACGCGTTTCCGCATCTCCTCGAGCCGATCGTCGACGAGATCGCCCTGCGGCGCGCGGGGCAGCTCTATGCCTCGCGCCCTCCGGGCGCCAAGCGCAACCCAGGACGGCGTTTCGTCGACCCCGGTTCCGGGCGCACCCTCGCGCTCCGCGCCGACCCGATCGTCCCGACTGGTTCGCCGGGCGCCACCGGCACGCTGCATCACCACGTCGCGCTGCCGCTCGCCCGGATCCGCGAAGCCGCTCGTGGCGGCGAAGCCACCGTGAACGATTGGCTCGCGACGAGCGCGCTGACCGCGTATTGCGCCTGGAATGCGGGTCACGGCGCTCGGGCGCGCTTCGCATCGGTGGATCTGCCGGCGAATCTCCGTCCCGCCGACCGATCGACACTCGTGGCTGCCAACGTCACCGGCACCTTCACGCTCAACCTCGATCTGTGCGCGACGCCAGGGCGCTACTCCACGTTCCGGGAGACGTTGGCGGCGTTCCGCGCCGCGAAGGCGACCGCGGACCGCGAGCACCGAGCGTGGTCGATGGCGCCTCGCTGGCCCGTGCGCCACCACCCGACCGAGCTCGGGGTGTGGGCCGGCCGTGCGCTGACCCGGCTGATGGGGGGTGCCCTGCTGCCGCTCGGGCCCACGCTGCTGCTCTCGAACTTCGGGCTGCTCGAGGGCCTCGTCGGTCGCTTCGGCGAGCTCGAGCTGTCGAGGCTGCGGGTCGAAGGCAGCGCTTATCCAGCCTGGACGATCGACGCCATCAGCCCGTCGCAGCGCGAGCTCGATCTTTCCTTTTGCGTTCGAAAGAGCCATTTCTCCGCCTCCACGCTGGCCGAGTTCGCGGGCCTCGTCGAGGAGCGCGCCCTGAGTCCATGCAAGTCCTGAGCGTCATCGAGAGGTTCTTCCTGGCCGCGCACGAGGCGGGGCTGGGGCTCGGCGCCGCCTTCGCGATCGGACTCGATCGGGCGCTGCCGCGCGAGCTGTTGTGCGAGGCGTGGGCCATCCTCGCCGATCGCTATCCCATCGTGCGGTCGGTGCTCGTGCGTCGCCGGTGGAGTGAGCACGGCTGGTCCGGCTTCGCGTGGAAGGAAGTGTACGAGCGCGAGTTCGGTCCGGTGTTCGTCGTCGAGGACGGTACCGCTGGGCCTCTCGACGAGACCTTGGCCGCCCGCCTGGATCGCGTCCTCGAGGAGTACGGCAACCGACCGATGGACATCGCGGGTGAACCGCCGATCGAGCTGGTCGTCGTCGAGGGGCGCCTCGGGGAGACCGCGCTGCTGATCCGGATTCACCACTCGGCCCTCGATGGCATCGCGCTCGCGGTGTTGAGCCAGGACCTGGTCGAGATCATCGACGAGCTCGCGCGCGGTGGCCATCCGGACCGCCGCCAGAAGCGGGTCGCGCCGCGCGGGATGGGGCGGTACTTCCTCGCGGTGGGCGCGCGCGGCATGGTCGCGGCGTGGCTAGCGAGCTCGCGCGTGCGGCGGTGGAATCGGCCGCGCGCGAACGAGCCGCTGCCGGTGACGTGGCGGGACCGTCGCGGTGCCACGCTGAGCGTGAAGCGGGTGATCCCGAACGCCACGTTCGGCGCGGTGCGAGCGGCCGCGCGCGCACGGGCGATCTCGTTCAACGACGCGGTGCTCGCGGCCGTCGCCCGCGCGGCGGTGGCGTACGCCGCGCGCCGCGACGTCCGGATGCGCAAGGTGACGCTCGCGGTACCCATGAACCTGCGCGCCTATCGACGGCTCGATCCGCGCGAGAGCGTCGCGAACCAGGGGATCGCGGTCGAGATCCAGGTGCCGACTCGCTGGATGGACGACCGGGACGAGCTCGTGCACGCGATCCGCGCGCAGACCCGCGCGCTCAAGGCCACGCCGCTGCCGCTGGTCACGCTCGCGCGCTCGATGATGCTGTTCGGTCTGCCGTACCGGTGGGTGGTGCGGTCGATGCGCTCGGTGCTGACCCGCAAGAGCGTGGCGCGGACGACGCCGACGCTGACGGTCAGCAACGTCGGGCCGATCTGGCAACGCCCGGACGGCACGACGATCGACGAGGTCGCCGGAGCGCGCGTGGTCTACACCCGGCACGTGTATCAGTGCGGTTACCCCATGCCGGCGACGCTCGCGATGTACACCTACCGCAACGCCGTGCAGATGGAGATGAGCTTCGCCGAAGGTGGCCTGAGCCGCGCGGAGGCCGACGAGCTCCTCGGCGGTATCCGGAGCGAGCTCTTCGCGCTGCTCTCGGTCGAGGACACGGATGGCTGAGCGTGCACCGGACAGCGTGCGGGCTCGGATCGAGCTGGCCGGCGCGCGGGCTCTACTGGCGGTGCTCAGGCTCATTCCGTGGGAACGGGCGGGCCGGGTGGGGCGGCTGATCGCGCCGCTCGTGTTCGTCATCGACCGCCGACATCGGCGGATCGCCCGCTTCAACCTGGAGCTCGCGTTCGGCGACGGCCTCCAGGCGCTCGGTGGCGCGGACCGGATCATCCGCGGCATGTACGCACACGTCGCCGCGATCGTCATCGAGCTGGCGCACATGACCACCGCCAGTCGGGAGGAGATCCGGGCGCGGGTGCGGTACGAGGGGCTCGAGGCGTACGAGCGGATCCGTGCGGCGGGCCGTCCGGTGGTCATCCTCACGGGGCACATCGGCAACTTCGACCTGATGGCGCTCGCGCACAGCGCGTACGGACACCCGCTGAGCTTCCTCGCGCGGCCGATGGACAGTCCCCTCGTCTACGATCTCCTGAACCAGATGAGGCGCCGGTTCGGAAACCAGGTGCTGGACAAGAAGGGCAGCGGCAAGGACGCGTTCCGGGTTCTCCGCAGCGGTCAGGTCCTGGGGATCCTGGGGGACCAGAACGCCACGCGGGAAGAGGGCGAGTTCGTCGAGTTCTTCGGTCGTCCCGCGTGCACCCACGTCAGCATCGCCAAGCTCGCGCTCAAGACGAAGGCTGCGATCGTGCCGGCCTTCATCGCCCGCAACGGCGACGGATCCCACACGATCCACGTCGGGCCGGTGATCGAGCCCTTGTCCACCGGCCATCCACGGGAGGACGCGATCGCGACGACCCAGGAGGTCGCGCGAGCGACGGAGGCCGTGATCCGGCGATTCCCGGAGCAGTGGCTGTGGGGCCACCGGCGCTGGAAGACGCGGCCGGTCGGAGAGCCCAAGCTCTACTGACGACGGCGCCCGCCGTTGGCGTGACGCCGTCAGTTGATGGAGTAGGGCTCGCTCAGCGAGAAGGCGGCGATCTCGGCGTCGAATCGGTCGTTCTTCGCCGTCACCATCTGGTACGTGCCCCGCATCGAGCCGAACGGCGTGGAGAGCGGGCAGGCCGACGTGTACTCGAAGAAATCGCCGGGCTCCAGGATCGGCGTCTCGCCGACCACCCCCGGGCCCTTCACTTCCTCGACGTGCCCGTTCGCGTCCGTGATGATCCAGTGCCGGCTCACGAGCTGGACCGGCTCCTCGCCCTCGTTCGCGATCCGCACGGTGTACGTGAAGAACCACTCGCCCTGCGGCGGCTGCGATCGCTCGGGCACGTATTGCGAGCGCACCCGGATCCGAACGCCGCGCGTGAGTGCCTCAGACGTGCCCATGTTGGATCGTTCTCCGTGCGGAAGGCGGCGGAGAGTAACCGGCACCCGGAGGGCCGTCTACCGATCCGAGACGCGTCTGGACGCCTCGACTTCGCCGGGCGCGCCGTGCCAGACTCCGCGCGCGCCGCTCGCTCGCGTGTGGTGGTCGGCGGGCCCGAGCGATGCGACATTGAGCGTGGAGCCGGCGCGGCGCTCGCCGCCCGACCTCGGGGCGGAGGCCATCGAGGCGCTCCGTGGCGGGCAGCCCCCCACACGACGATCCAAGACGAGGCCATGAGAAGGTCCGAGTTCCGAAAACCACCGAAGCCGATCCGGATGAACCCGTTCCAGGTTGATCGGATGCGCGAGGTCGGAAGGATCGCAGCGCACCTCCTCGACCTCGTGGAGGCTGCGGTGCGTCCTGGCATCACGACCGGCGCGATCGACGCGCTCGTCGACGAGGCGACGCGGGCGCACGGCGCCGAGAGCGCGCCGTTCGGGTATCGGGGCTTCCCCAAGCATGTGTGCACCTCGATCAACGAGGTGGTGTGCCACGGCATCCCCCGCGACGACCAGGTGCTGTGCGACGGCGACATCGTCAACGTCGACGTCACGCCGGTCCTGGACGGCTTCCATGGCGACAGCTCGCGGACCTACTACGTCGGCACGCCTTCGCTCGCTGCCTGCCGCCTCGTCGAGGTCACGCGTGAGGCGCTGTGGCGAGGAATCCGGGCGGTCCGTCCGGGCGCCACGCTGGGTGACGTCGGCTTCGCGATCCAGAGCTTCGCGGAGGCCCGCGGCTTCTCGGTCGTGCGTGATTTCACCGGCCATGGCATCGGCCGGATCTTCCACACCGCACCGACGGTACACCACGTCGGCCGCCCCGGGACCGGTGAACGGCTTCGACCCGGCATGACGTTCACCATCGAGCCGATGATCAACGCGGGCGACTGGCACGTGGAGGTTCTCGCCGACGGCTGGACGGCCGTCACGCGCGACCGTTCGCTGTCGGCGCAGTTCGAGCACACGGTCATCGTGACGGAGAACGGCGTCGAGGTGCTCACCCTCAGCGATCGCGAGCGCGAGGAGCTCGCGGCCGCTCCCGGTGCGATTCCGCTCCAGGTCCCCCTGCCGCCGGGCGCCACGTTGACCCAGGCCGCGGCGCGCCCCTAAGATCCACGTGCCCCCCAGCAGCGATGCCATCGCATCGGTGACGGCTCCCCACGTCCAACTCGCGGTCGGCGCGCGCCGTCCGGATGCGTCGCCGGCGGTCCGCTCGTCCCGCCCCGGGACCTGTTGAGCCGAGCGCCATCCGAGGTGGGTCCGTGCGCGTTCTGCTGATCAAGACGTTGCCGGCCACCGCGGGTCCGGACATCGGGCTCGGCTACCTGGGAACGGCGCTGCGGCGAGCCGGGCATCAGGTGACGATCGCCGATCCCGAGCTCGACGAGACGCGCGGTGAGCCGCGCAGTATCCGCGATAGGGTGCTGGAGGCCGACCCGGACTGGTTCGGAGTGAAGGTCTTCGACCACACCGTCGGGCGAGCGCGCAGCTACATGGCCGAAGCGCGTGCAGCCAAGCGCGGGATCCATCTCGTCGCGGGCGGACCGCACGTGTCGGGATTCCGCGCTCGCGCGCTGGAGAGCCTCCCCGAGGCCGAGTTCGCGATCGTCGGTGAGGCGGAGCGCGCGCTGCCGATGCTGATCGATGCGGTCGCCGCCGGGAGCGAGCCGACGGAGGTTCCGGGGCTGGTGCGGCGCACGGCGTCCGGCGTCGTCGTGGGCGCGCAGGATTTCCCAGACGACCTCGACGCGCTCGGTCTCCCGGCGTGGGACCTCCTCCAGCCCCGCGAGCACGTCGAGCTGCAGAAGCGCGAGCCGTGGCTCGATCGCCCCATACCCTACGTGCCCATCCTCACCACGCGTGGCTGTCCGTTCCCCTGTACGTTCTGCGCCGCGCCGATCAACTCCGGGAAGAAGCTGCGTCACCACAGCGTGGGCTTCGTGATCGACGAGATCGAGCACCTGCGAGACGAGTTCGGCATCCAGGGCTTCTCGATCTCGGACGATGCGTTCACGAACGACCGCCGTTACGTGGACGCGTTCTGCGAAGAGATGGTGCGGCGGCGGGTGAGGGTGCGCTGGGACGCCGCCTCGAACGGGATCCGCGCGGACACCATCGACGTGCGGCTGGCTCGCCTCCTCGACAGCGCCGGATGCGAGAAGGTCGGGTTCGGGATCGAGAGCGGCTCGGAGCGGATCGTCCGCGCGATGGGCAAGCGCTTCGCGCTGGATGACGTCGAGAACGCGCTCGCCATCCTGCGGCGAGAAACCCGTATCCGGACCGAGGGCTTCTTCATCGTGGGCTACCCGGAGGAGCGCTGGGCCGATGCCTGGGGGACGCTCCGGCTGCTGGCCCGCATCGACCTCGACTCGGCGTGGATCTTCGGCTTCAGCCCGCACGTGGGCACACAGGTCGCGGACGTACTGCACGGCCGGACCGCCGGCGAGATCCCTTGGGGCGACTTCGCAAACGACCGGGTCATGAACGGCACGAACCACCTACCGAGGTGGGCGGTGCGCCTCTACTGGATGGCCGCGTGGCTGACGTTCTACGGGCGGCCGTCGCGCGCCGTGCGGCTGTTGCGGCACGTCGGACCGATCGCCATTCCGCAGATGTTCCGTCGGCTGATCCGCCGTGCGCGCCTGGTGCTGGTCCCGGCGGCGCGCCCGCTGCCGCCGCCCCAGGCAATGCCTGCGTGATCCGCCGGATCACGTCCTCCATCGGCCTCGACGTTGAACGATCGACGTGTGTCTCAGCCGGGCAGGGCCGCGGCCCCGCTCGATTTCCAGGAGTGGCTGGTCGCGCGCAGCGATGCGTCGCAGCATGCAGGGCAGACGGGAGCGACCCGCCGGCTGGTGTCGGCCCTCGCGCTCGCGCCAGGCGCTCGGGTGCTCGACGTCGGCTGCGGGTCGGCGAAGAGCGCGGTGCTGCTCGCCACCGACGCCCGGGCGGAGGTGGTCGGCATCGATCGCTCCGCGCTCAGTCTGGGCCGGGCGCGCTGGCGAAAGGAACGTCACCGGCTCACAGGCGGACTGCCGTTGCTGCGAGCGGACGCGACGGCGTTGCCGTTTCGCGACGCTAGCTTCGACGCGGTCGTGCTGGAGGCGGTCGCTTACGCGGCTCCGCTCCCGACCATCCTCCCAGAACTCGCCCGGGTGCTCGTGCCGGGCGGCCGCGTGGGCCTCGTCGACATCGCGCGCCGGCCCGATCACGTGCCCCCGGCGAGCGACTTCCAGCGCCTGCTGGGCGAGCGCACGCTCAACCTGCTCACCGTCGCGGAGTGGGTGAGGGTGATGCAAGGCGCGGGCTTCGACGTGTTGCACTCCGAGGGATTCCCGATCCGGCAGGAGCTCGCGACGGTCCTGGAAGAGCTCGGTGATTGGCTCCGGTCGTTGCCGCGCCAGCTCGCGTGGCTGGCGCGAAGCGCGGACTCCCGCCGCTTGTTCTTCGCCAACTACCGCGTCGGTCTCGACCCTGGCCTCGAGGGATGTCTGCTCGTGGCGGCCACGCCCCGACCATGAGGGACGGACCGCCGCCGCGGCGCGTCGGGGCTCTTCTCCGTCGCTGGTTCGGGGCGACGCTGTTCGGCGGGCTGGTGTGGTTTCCCGCGAGTCTCCCGATCGCCCCGTTGGTCGGACTCCTGTGGCTCGGTGAAGCGGAGCTGCGGTGGCGAAAGCCGGGCCTGGGTTGGGTGGTCACGGTCGTCTATCTCGCCGTCGGGCTGGCGGCGACCTTCACCCTCGGACGTCTCGGCCCCTTCCTGGCGCCGTCCGACTGGGCCTACGCCTGGGGCGCCGCAGCGGCGGGGGGGATCGTCGCGAGCCGGGTACACGGCGTCGGCGCGCGGGTGCTCTGGCTGGCGGCGTGCCTGGCGGTTCCGCTCGCCGCGGCGCCCCCGATGCCTCCCGGATGGCTCACCCGCGGCGCGATCCTCGTGGTCGCTGGCTCCGCCTACGGCCTGTTCGTGACGCTGGTCGGTGGGCAGGTCGGCCGTGGCCAGTCGGCACCAGCCTGGGCCTTGGCGGTGCTCGTGCCGTCCGTGGCGCTGCGCGCGCTGCTGTTCTGGCTGCTGCCGACGGCGGATGCGGCGCCGGTCCTCGCGGCGCTGCCAGGGGCGCGCCTGGTGATGCCCTCGTGGCCGGATCCCAAGCTCGGGACCCGCTTCGGCATGCCGATCAACTGGCACGACCTGCGCGTCGCCATGCGCGGATGCGACCCGGCGAGCCGCATCGTCGGCACCCTGGAGGCCGTCTACCTCGGCTCGCCACCCCGTGCGGGCTGGCGCGCGGTCCGGTTCCCGCCCGGCGACCAGTTCGCGCTCGACTGCCCGCGGGGCAGGGTCTGGGTCCCGGAGATGGTCCAGGAGAAGCTCTGGAGCATCGACCTCGAGAGCTTGGCGGTCGAGAAACCGTTCGAGAGCTGCGACTTCGCCGGCCCCACTGTCGTCGACTTCGACGAGGAGCGAACCACACTCCTCGGCTACCCCGGGGGCGAGCACCTCGCGGCGTACGATCCCGCGACCCGCGAGTGCCGGATCGTCGTGGACGGCGGGACCATCATGGGCTTCGCGGTATCGACGACCCGCCGGGACGCATTCGTGGTACGGAACGGCCGGCTGGAGCGCTGTCGGCTCGATGGCAGCGAGCAGTGTGACGTGATTCTCAGGCTTTACGACGAAGATCTGCCGCGCTGGATGCAGTCGGATCGGCTCAACAAGGCAACCTTCGTCAATCACTTCAATAAGATTGCCCTAGATGTCGGTTCTAACTACATATTCGCTACGAGCCTCCAGTCCGGGCGGTTGTACCGTTTCGAACGGAACACCGGCGCCCCCGCCGGCGAGCTGGAGCTCGAGCGGGGTATCCGGTGGGTGCAGGTGGACGCGGCCCGGCGCCTCGTCTACGTCGGCGGGTTCGTGCGGGGGCACCTCTTCGTGGTCGACGCCGACACCCTGAGCGTCCGCAGGCGCCTGTTCCTGGGCCGGAAGATCCGCTACTTCGAGCCGCTGGGGGACGGGACGCTCATCGCAGCCACGTCGGCCGGCGTGATCGAGTTCGACCCGGAAGGCGCCGCGCCGCCGGCGCCCCCCGAGTGACCCGGCTGCGCCCAACCCATTGCAGACGGGGTGGACGCGGGCACGGGGGGGCCGGCCCCGGGGTCCGACGCGTCAGTCGAAGTTGAACGAGAACCGCTGGAGGATCGCAAGCAGGGTCCAAGAGCGGCGAGCCGCGCGCGGCGCGGGCAGGGGGCTCGGCGTGAACCGGATCAGATCGAGGATGTTGCGCCCGCTCAGCCCCGCGAAGGACGAGCCGTAGAGCACGAACGCGGCCAGGTAGAGACGATAGAAGACCGGGTTGGGCGGGAGCCGGACGAGCTGCTTCACCACCGGGAGGAGCCAGGGGAAGGTCACGACGATGCTGAAGAATTTGTGGAGGTTCTCGAGCCGGGCGCCATCCGGGTGGTCGAGCACGGTCTTCTGGAAGTAATCCTCGAAGTAGTCCTCGGAAGAGTGATCTGCGGCGAGCATGCCGGCGGTGACGGATTGCTCGAAGAGACGGGTGCGCGGGAAGGGTGTGGCGATCGAGCAGCGCGCGAACTGAGGCCGCAGCCGGACGTTGAACGCGAGCGTCTCGAGAGCTCCGTCGAGGTTCTCCCCGGGTAGCCCGATCATGTTCAAGGTCTTCACGAAGATCCCGCGCTCTTTCAGCAGTGTCACCGCCTGAATCACGTCTTGATCGCTGATTTCCTTGCGCAAAAGCGAGTTGCGCAGCGACGGGTCGGCGGTCTCGAAGGAGATCGTCACGGAGGCACAGCGCGCCCGAGCGAGGGCGTCGGCCGTCTCGCGGTCGATGGTCTCGGGGCGGCACTGGAGCACGAACGGCACATCGACCTCGCGCGCGTAGGTCTCGAGGAACTCGAACGTCCAGTCGCGCTGGATGGTCAGGTGGTCGTCGCGCTCGAGGTTGAGCACCTGCAGGGGGTAGCGCGCCCTCAGCTCACGGATCTCGGCGATGACGTTCGCCGGAGATCGCTTGCGCACCCACTTTCCCTTGCCCGAGTAGAGCGCCATGTCGAGGTGGTTGTGGCAGAACGTGCACTGGAAGCTGCAGCCACGCCCGGTCAACAGCGGCTTCGAGCGGAGCCGACGGAGGTAGGGGTAGCGGTAATAGAGGTCCCAGTCAGGGAAGGGGATCGAGTCGAGGTCCTGGGTGAGCGGACGGACATCGTTGCGGTACACGGTGCCCTTCTCTTTTACCCATAGATTCGGCACGTTCCGCGGGCTCTCGTTGGCCGCGAGGCACTCGAGCAGCCCGGCCATCGCGTCCTCGCCCTCGCCTCGGCAGACGATGTCGACGGGATCCTTCTCGACGACCTCCGGGCTGTAAGAGGCGTGCGGCCCGCCGAAGAGGATCGTCGTGTTCGTGCGGTCCTTGAGCCGCGCGGCGACGTCGAGGGCCCAGCGGTGCATCCCGGTCGTGACCGAGAACGCCACCACGTCCGGCGCGCTCTCGACGATCCGGTCCAGGAACCGCGGACCCTCGGCGCCCTCCAGGAAGAGCTGCGAGTCGTGGCCCGCGCGGCGGACCATGGCCGAGACGTACATCAACCCGAGCTTCTCCATGGCGAGACGCTCGAGAAAGACGACCTTGAGCTTGCGCATCGACGGGTTCTGCAGCGGCGGCGAGCAGGGGGCGGCGGACCGTATCACGCCGTCGACGAGGGGCTCAAAGCACCCGGGGTGTGTCGGGCGTCAGGCCCACGGCCGCAGGTTGACATAATATCTATTATCGGACGTTGAGATGGGACGCCGACCGGGCGGGCGCTGCGTGCGACCAGCGTCGCCGCGGCCCGATCGTGCGCTTACGACAGCCCCGGCGCGTCGAACGAGCCGCTGCCGTCGACGTCCACGAAGATCGGGTTCGTGAACCCGATCGGACGGAAGCCATTCGTCCCGACCGTCACGTGCTTGTAGACGTCGGGCTCGGGCGGCTCCTGCGTCGGATCGGCCGGCAGCACAGCGCCAGCCTCCACGATGATCCAGGCGTCGCGCGCCAAGTCGACGGTGACGTTCTTGTCGAAGCGAACGGCCTTCTCGCTGTTGGCGATACCGATCTCCCGCACCAGCGTGCCGTTGGCGTAGATGCGGATCTGCTCGACCGGCACCCACGGCGCGGCCTGGACGTTCACCCTCATCGTCACGCTGCCGCCGGTCGCGCTCACCAGGTCGCCCGGGCCCTGGGATCCCACCAGAGCCCGCACGAACGGCCCCGTCGTGCCGATCACCTTGCCCGAGCGCACCGCCGCCGCGATCTGGCGAGGCGTGAGTCGAGACGGATCATCCGTGCCGACCTGGATGAAGTTTCGCGGGAAACCCGCCGTTATCTTGGTGTTATGGGAGTCGGAGTTCGACGTCCCGACTTTCAGGAGGCCTTGATTCAGGAACTCGAACCACGCGTTCCGCGCCGGGATCCCGTAGACGTACGAGCCCCCCGACCACAGCTCCATGGCGTCGAAGTCGATGGATCGGGTCTTGCTGCCGGGCTCGGACGAGGTCTCGGCCAGGAATGCGTTGGGCGCGAGCGGATTCGAGAACGGCACGGGGGCGCCGAAGCGGTAGCCCCGGCGCTGCAGCCAGCCGATGTTGATGAACCCGAGCTCGTAGAACGGATGGTTGAGCTGGACCAGCGGCGTGTCGGCCCCTTGGGTCCCGAGGTTGCGGAGCCGGTCGTAGAGCGTGGCGGCGTTGACTCCCTTGTCGGACGTCGTGTCGTAGCTCTTACCCGGGTCGAGCGGGAACGCGTTCCAATGGCCCGGCTCGGTGAAGAGCGGCGGCGCTATGAAGCGGTAGTCGCTGCAGTTCCCGTCGCCACTCGGATAGGCCGTGACGGGCGGCGTCGCCTCCACGCCCACCAGCGACCCGATCCGATCGCCGACGCCCAGCTGCGCGATCGTCGCGGAGTAGTCCACGACGCACTGGTGGTCGGAGGAGCCCATGATCTCGACCCCCTCCGCGAGGTACGTGATCACGCGGTCCTCGAGAGTGGGCAGTCCACCGGGCTGGAGCGACGACTCGAAGCTCGGCCGCGCGTGGATGTGGAAGTCCGCCGAGACGTAACCGGTGGTGTCGATCGCGCGTTTCAGCGTGATCTTCTGGAACCCGACGGGGTACGTGATGTCGAGGTGCTTCTTGAAGACCGTGTACTCGAGGCCGTGCGAGAAATAGAGGTCCCACTGGCCGTCGTAGAGATGGAGCCGGCCGGTTCCGCGTCCCAGGTAGATCTCGTTGAGCTTGATCCGCAGCAGGTCGCCCTCGGAGTTGCCAGGGATGATCGCTGGCGAGTCGTCGTTCGCGTCGAAGATGGTCACCTTCGCGGGGATCAGCTCGTTGGTGTCGGCGTCGCGGACCTCGACGTCGAAATAGCCCTTCGGCAGCGCCTCGGTTGGCGCGGTCCCGGACGTCGACGAGCCGTCGCACCCGAGCCCCGGGATCATCGTCAGCACGAGACCCAGCAGCGCGATGGCCGCCTGCATGGACGCCCCGGCGGGCTGCTGCCCTACCCGCTCCGACGACGTTGGGTGGCCGCTACGCATCTTGAGACTCTCCTCGTTCGCCCGACGTCGTCATGCCCCGGGCACGGCTGCGTCACGGCACCATCATCGCTCGTTTTCGCCGGCCATGGCGCATCAAAAGGCGACGGCGCCCGAGCGCAACACGCTCGAGCGCCGTTCCCTCCCGGTCAGCCGGAAGGGGGCTACCCGCGATCAGGCGCCGCCGAGCAACTCGTCCGGCACCGCGGGCTTCGGCTCCTCGCGCTCCACCAGCTTCAGGTGCACCTTGCGCGCGGCGATCTCGCGCAGTGCGACCACGATCGGCTTCTCGCTGCGCGGCGCGACCCGAGGCTTGGACCCGGACAGGAGCTGCTTCGTGCGGGCGGAAGCGGTGTGAACGAGGTGAAAACGGTTCGGAACCTCGCGCAGGCAATCGTCGACGGTGATGCGGGCCATCGGATCTCCTCGGCCGGTGCTCGGATCGGCAGCCAGCCTCGCTTTGTCCGGGTCGCGCTCGCGGCCCGGAACTGTCGTGTGCGCCGGATGGCGCTCGCTCAGCTCTGTGGTTTCACGGTCACGAACAACGTGGATCCCTTGCGCTCGATGAGCAGCAGCGCCGGCTGGTCCTTCTCGAGCTCCTTGATCGCGCTCGCGAAGTCCTCGACCGTCTCGACGGCGTTGCGATTGACCTCGCGGACGATGTCGCCGCGCTGGATCCCGGCTTCGGCGGCGGGGCCTCGCGCCTGCGTCACGACCACGCCCTTCAGATCGTCGGTCCCGAGCTGTTCGGCGAGCTTGCTGGTGAGCGCCTGGACCTCCAGTCCGAGGACCTGGCTCTCGCCGTCGCGGCCGGCTGCGACGGCCTCGTCCGCCGGATAGGTGCCCACCTCGACGGCAACCCGCATCTTCTCGGGCTTGCCCCTGGAAGCGTCACCCTTTCCCCGGTCGGTGCGAAGCACCTCGAGGTCGACCTTCTTGCCCGGGTCCACGGCCGCCACCGTCCGCGTCAGCTCGCGGATCGACGAGATCTTCTTGCCGTCGAACTCGACCACCACGTCGCCACGCTTCAGGCCCGCCTTTGCGGCCGGACCGTCGCTCACCACCTCGGCGATCAGCGCGCCACCCGAGCTCTCGAGCCCGAGCGACTTCGCCAGGTCGCCGTTGATGTCCTGGATCTTCACGCCCAGCCAGCCACGGGTGACCTTGCCGGTCGCCTTGAGCTGCTCCACCACCTGCTTGGCCATGTTGATCGGCACGGCGAAGCCGATCCCGCTGCCGCTGGCCGTGATCGCCGTGTTGATGCCGATCACGCGGCCGTCGATGTCGAGCAGCGGCCCACCCGAGTTGCCCGGGTTGATCG